>CAYGXT010000254.1:0-5257 GCA_964353695.1 uncultured Myxococcaceae bacterium | reverse complement strand
ATCCTCGTGGAGGATGGCAAGGTCAAAGGCGTGGTCACCAGCCAGGGGACATTCAGCGCGCCGATCGTCGTCAGCAATGCCGGCTTGCAGCCGACCGTGCTGAAGTTGGTGGGTGAGCAGCACTTCGACATCGAGTATCGGAAGTACGTGAAGAGCCTGGTGCCGTCCTGGGCGTTGCTTGGATACCGCTACTTCTTGAACAAGAAGGTGACCGACGCGCCCTACGGGGTCGTGTTCTCGGATGACAGCCCGTGGAGTCTCGAGCGGCTGAATAGGGCGCATGCGGGCCAAGCCTCGCGCGAAGGCGTCGTGTACTTCGAGGTGCCCTCGAACTACGACCCAACGGCGGCGCCGCCGGGCAAGCAGCTGCTGATCACCGGCTCGTTCTGCCCGCCGAGCCCGCAGCTGACGCAAGCGGAGATCGTCGCATGGGCCAAGGCTGGCGAGGAGATCATCTTCAAGACGTTCCCTGAGCTCGAGTCTGCGATCGAGGACAAGGATCTGTACACGCCCAAGGACGTCTCCAACCTCACGCGGGAGTCTGTGATCCCCGGCCACGGCGGCGAAACGATCGGCCTCGCGCAAATGGTCGGTCAGTGCGGTCCGAACAAGCCCTCCATCCAGGCGCCGATCGGCGGCTTGTTCTTCGTCGGCTGTGATGCCGGCGGTGCGGGAGTCGGCACGCAGCAGGCGATCGGATCCGGCATGAACGTTGCCGACGCGGTGCTCCGCCAGCACCAGGCAGCCAAAGGGGTCTGAGCCGCGTAGGAGATGCGCACCGCGCAGCGCGTAACGCTCGGAAGAACAGCTGCCCTCCCAGCGCGGGAATCCTAAGCGGGCGGACGCTGGCCGGACCCCGCGATGCGCTCGCGCACCCTCGCCACGAGCTCCTCCGGCGCATAGGGCTTCTTCAGGAAGCCGGAGAGCGGAGCCGCCGCCAGCTTCTCCACCGCGTCGTCCTCGGGGTAGCCGCTCGAGAGCAGGATCGGAATCTCGGCGTCCACGCGCCGCAGCTCCCGGAAGGTTTCCGGGCCGCTGGCGTCGGGCATGGTGACGTCCAGCAGCACGAGACGGATCTCGGCGCCGTGGGCCCGGAAGAGCTCCACCGCCTTGCGGCCACCGTCCGCGAGCAGCACCCCGTGGCCGGCGTGCTCCAGCGTTCGGCGGGCCATCTCGCGCACCACCGCCTCGTCGTCCACCACCAGCACGGTGCCCGCCTGGGGCTCGATCTGTTTCCGGGCGGCGGCCTGCGCGATCGCTGCGGCCGAGGCCTCGCCGGCGGGGAAGAGGACGCGAATGGTCGTGCCCTGTCCCTCTTCGGAGCGTACGAGAAGCCCTGCACCATGGCCGCGCACGATCCCGAGCACGGCGGCGAGGCCGAGGCCCCGGCCCGTGAACTTGGTGGAGAAGAAGGGGTCGAACATGCGCGCCACCGTGGCGGCATCCATGCCGCAGCCGGAGTCGCGGACCTCGAGCCACACGTGCGGGCCGGGCTTCATGCCCGCACCCGACACCAGACCCTGTAGCTCTTCCGGCGCAAGGACGGAGCTGCCCGACGACACGCGTACGAAACCGGAGCGCTCGCCGATGGCCTCGCCGGCGTTGATCACCAGGTTCAGGATCACCTGCTGCACCTGTGCCGGATCGGCCTCGGTGGCGGGCAGATCGTCCCGCAGCTCGAGAACGATCTGCGCGTTCTTCGAGAGGCTCGACTGCAGCAGCGCATGAATCGCGCGCACCTCCCGCGAGAGATCCACCGCCCTCACGTCGAGACGCCCACGACCCGAGTAGGCCAGCATCTGGCCCGTGAGCCGCGCGGCGAGCTCCGAGGCCCGGATCACCCCCTCCAGGCACTCGCGGGCGCCATGTGAGCTGTCGAGCGCCTCCAAGGCCAGGTGGGCGTTGCCGAGGATGCCCGTCAGCAGGTTGTTGAAGTCGTGGGCCACGCCGCCGGCGAGGAGGCCCAGGCTCTCGAGCTTCTGCGACTGCAGGAGCTGCTGCTCGAGGCGCGCGGCCTCGGTGCGGTCGCTGAGGATCGTCACCTGTCCGGCGTCGCCGAACGCATGGCGGAGCGTGGTCGTGTCGATCTCGATGCTGCGGGCTGGCGTCTCCTTCGCGCGCGCCAGGAGTTCCGTCAGGAGAAGACCGTCGGCGTGCTCGACCGAGAGGAGCTCGCGAGCGGCACGGTTCGAGTCGATCACGCGCCCGTCGAGATCGGCGATGAGCACGCCCGTCGGCACCTGCTCCAGCACGTCGCTCCTGCCCATGGGCAGGATCGAAGCAAGCCCCGAGTCGAGTACCGAGAGGCGGATCAGGAGCCCGCCGAAGCCGAGAAGGACGGGCGTGAGATCGACCGGCAGAGGGGCCGGCAGGAAGTGGATCCAGTTGCCGACGGCGGGAAGCAGCGAGCCCAGCGCGATAGCGCCGACGCGGAGCGGGAAGGCGCGATGCAAGCGCGTCGCCGCTTGCAGGAAGTAGAAGGTGCCGGCCGCGATCTGCATCCAGCCAAGGAGCAGGAACACGTAGAAGAGCGGGCCGTGGACGGGACGGGGAGTCGTCCACGAGGTGAAGCTTCCGCTCGGATCGAACCAGAGGAACGAGTAGCAGAAGAGCATCGGCGCGGCGGCGAGCGCCGCCTTCCACGGCGTGCGGAGCGCCCACGGCGCGGCCGCAGTCGTGCCGGCTGTGAGGAGCCAGGCCGGCGGAACGAGCGCCGCGCCGAGCCAGAGCAGGCGTCGTGCATAGAGGAGCGCATCGGCCGAGTGCGAGGCCTGCACCCACATCTCGCCCAGCGCCCAGGTGGCACAGCTCGCGGCCAGAAGGCCAAAGGCGAGCCGCTGTAGCCTCGGCCCCCGGGCCCGCACCAGGTCGAGCAGGATCCAGAGGCAGATGGCGAAGGTGAACTGGAGACCGATCCCGTACAGCATCCAAGAACTCCCCGTTGGGAGACTACCACGGCGAGGGTGCTGCGGCGTCGCCATTGGGGGGCGGCTCTCCCCCGTGGATGTTGAGAGAATGGTTGTAATCGGATTTCAGTGGGCCGGGCGCCGCGAGCCGTGAGTATGACAGGCATCATCCCGGCCCGGGCCGGGAGGTGGATACTGGAGCCCCTTGAACGCGCTCCGGCTCTAGCCTTTGCGCGGGAGCAGATCAACTGAGCCGGAAGCAACGATCCCGCTCCGGCATCGGCGCTGCGCTGCCGCTCATCGGGGCCGGGTTCCTGATCCAGTTCGTCGTACTCGGCGGCGGCGTCGAAACCGTGAGCGTGTTCTTGAACGCGCTCGCGACCGCGAACGGCTGGCCGCGCGGGACGCTCTCGGCCGGGATCGGCGTCGCGGTCGTGTTTGCGGGGATTGCGACGCCCTTCGTCGGGCTCTTGATCGACCGCTTTGGCGTACGTGTCCCGATCGCACTCGGAGCGGCGTTGCTTGCTGCGGGCTTCGGCGTGCTCTCGGTGATGAGCGAGCCCTGGCACTTCGTCGCCGCAAACGTGCTGCTCGGCCCCGGCTTCGCAGGCGCCGCGATGTTCCCGATCACGGTCGCGGTGACGGTGCGTGTGCCGGACCGCACGGCTTTCGCCCTCGGTCTCGTGTCGGTCGGCGCCAGCCTCGGCGCCCTCCTGCTCGCGCCGGCGCTGCAGGCGCTGATCGACGCGCGCGGCTGGCGCATGACCTATGCGATGCTCGGTACGGCGGTCGTGCTCGTGCCGCTCGCGCTGTTGGTGGCGCTGCCGAAGGGGAGGCTCCAACGTACGGCGCCGGGCGAAGCGCCTGCAGCGAAGCCGCCGCCCATCGATCTGCGCCGAGAGCTGCACCGGCCGGGCGTGCTCCCCCTCGCCGCGCTGCTCATGGTGCCGGGCCTCGTGAACTTCGGCTTCCAGGTCCACATCGTGCCCTACCTCGCCGGTGTAGGTCACGGCGCCACGCTGGCCGCCACGGCGCTCGGCGCTGCGATCGGCATCTCCGCCATCGGCAAGGTGGCCGGGGGGCTCGTCGGCGATCGGATCGGGGCACTGCAGGCGCTTCGTCTCGCGCTGCTGCTTCAGGTCGGCGCGCTCTGCCTGCTGCCGCTCGTGGGCCAGACGCCCATCCTCGTCCTCTTCGTCGCCCTGCACGGCATCGCGGTCGGCACCGAGATCGCCGTGACGCCGGTACTCGCATTGAAGGTGCTGGGAGAGGAGCGCTTCCCGACCCTGTATGGCCTGCTCCAGCTCGCGGCGACGGTCGCGATCGGCCTGGCGCCGGTGATTCCCGGCCTCTTCTTCGACGCGACCGGAGACTATTCGGGCGCCGTCGTCTTCTGGATCGTGACGATGTTGGTCGGGGTCGTGGTCGCGTTCATGATGCGCCCGCCCGACCGTTCGATGCCGTCGCCCCAGCCCATCGAGGGCTGAAATCGGCTCAGCGCATGACCGGCGTCATAACGCCCCAAGGCCGGGCCGCCGACGATCTCGCCGCCTGAATTGGACGAAAGCCAAAGAATAAGGAGGGACTTGCGGTGGCAAAGACCCAGGGCGCGTGGGCGGACTCGTACCGGAACAAGTGGACCTGGGACAAGGTGACTTGGGGTAGCCATTCGGTGGACTGCTATCCCGGCGGCTGCCCCTGGCGGGTCTACACCAAGGACGGGCGCATCCTGCGAGAGGAGCAGTCCGGCACTTTTCCGACGATCGAGGCCGGCGTGCCCGACATGAACCCCATGGGCTGCCAGAAGGGCGCGAGCTGGAGCCATTGCCACTACTCGCCGGACCGCGTGACGCATCCGCTCAAGCGAGTTGGTGAGCGCGGTGATGGCAAGTTCGAACGCGTTTCGTGGGATGAGGCGCTCAAAGACATCGCCGACGGCATCCTCGACGCCATCCAGACGGAGGGCCCGGCCTCCATCCTCAACCTGTTCACGCCCGAGCCCGGCGCAGCGCCCGCGCGGCTGTTCTCCGAGGCGCTCGGGCTGCCGATGACCGACGGCAACGCCGAGTTCCAGGACTTCAGCCCCGGCTGGCATTTGACCTGGGGATTGTACAACCCCACGGCCTCGATGGACGATTGGTTCCTGGCCGAGCTGACGCTCATCTGGCATGCGAATCCCGTCTACACGAACATCCACTGGTATCACTACGTTGCCGAGGCGCGCTACAACGGCGGCGAAGTCGTCACGATCGCCCCCGACTACAGCCCGTCGGCAATCCATGCCGATTACCACCTTCCCGTGCGCATCGGCAGCGACGCGGCGCTCGCGCTGTCGATGTGCAAGGTGATCA
>CAYGXT010000253.1:0-5262 GCA_964353695.1 uncultured Myxococcaceae bacterium | reverse complement strand
CCTTCAGCCGATGCAGCCATAATGCTTCCGCACTCAGGGGAGGATCGCGCGTGGCGGCGCGAGCGGTCACGATCGTCGAGGTCCGGGACGCCAGGTCCTTTACGAAGACCAGCGCGGATCCACACCGATCACGCTTCCTCAGCGAGATCCCCGACCGTCAGAGGCTCGGTCATTTTGCATAGCGCGTGAGCGGGCGATCCTCACTCGCACGTTGATGCCACGACAAAAGGGCTGGAGGGCTTCGTGCAGAATCTTCGGAAACGCTTGGCAGAAGGGCCGGCGATCGCTCTGGCTCGACCCATCGTCAGTGATCAGCGAGCAACAAGCATCCACGGATCGATCTTCATGGGGTTGCTCGTGTTCTCGGGGCTGATGGTCTCCTGTACGAGCACGGTGCCGCCCCAGGTACGAATTCTCTCCCCTCTCGACCCCGCGACGATGCCAAGCGTTCTCTTGAGCGCGAACGACGAGCAGGATCGCGTGGCCGAGGCGCTCTCAAACGCAGGCGTCGCTGTCGCGGCGGACATGCGGCAGGCGACGTTGATCCTCACCGCGCGGCTCGGCACGCTCCGCGGGACCAAACATAAGTGCGGCGGGATCCGCAACGTGGTCTACGAACTCAGTCAGCGGGGCGGGTTGGTCGCGGTAATCAAGGCGCGAGGTCTCACGGGCACGTGCACGCCGAACATCCTCGACGCCATGAGCGAAGAGCTCGCGGCGCTCGTGCAGGGGAGAGAGGATCCATTCCGCCGTGATCCATCCGCCGGAGGTAGGCGCCCTGGACGCGTAGGAGAATGATGCGGGCTGTCTTCGAGCGCGTCCGATAACAACCATTCCGGCAGGATCCCCCGGGCGAGAGCCTGCCCTCCAAGGAGCGCCCTTCGCCGCCGGCCAGGGCCTGCCCGAGCTCGATCAAATTGCGCGCGTAGCGGCCGAGACCGCTGGCTGGGCTGTATGCTGCCGTCCCATGAAGGGCCCGACCCTCGTCGTTCTGAATCCGATGAGCAGAAATGGTGCGACGGGGAGTCGCTGGCAGGCAATCGAGGCTCGTGTGCGCGCGGCGCTCGGGCCGATCCGGGTCGAGCCGACACGCGGTCCGCGGGACGCCGAGCGGATCGCACGGGAGGGCGTGCTCGCCGGAGCAACCCGCATCCTCGTGGCCGGCGGCGACGGCACGACCGGCGAGGTCGTGACGGGGCTGCTCGACGCCGGTCTCGGCGGCGCCTGCGAGATCGCGCTGCTTCCGCTCGGCACGGGTGGCGACCTCGCACGTGGCCTCGGCGTGCCGCGCGCCCTCGATGCGGCGCTTGCGCGCATCGCGGCGGGGAAGACGCGGCTCGTCGACGCAGGACGCGCAGAGTTCATGGCGCCCGGCGGCGAGCGGCAGCGTGTGGCCTTCCTCAACGTCGCGAGCCTTGGCTTGAGCGGCCTCGTGACGCGCCTCGTAAACGAGGCGCCAAAGACATTCGGTGGCCGCGTCTCCTTCCTGCTCGGAACACTCCGCGCGCTCGCGCGCTGGCAGAGCCAGCCCGTGACGCTTCGCCTCGACGGCGAACTGATCCACGAGGGCAGGCTCCACCTCGCGACCGCCGCCAATGGGCAGTACTTCGGCGGTGGCATGCACGTGGCGGCGGGCGCCGCGATCGACGACGGCCTCTTCGACGTGGTGATCATCCCCGACATCCCGAAGCTGGAGCTGCTGCGGCGGCTACCGCTGCTCTACAGCGGCAAGCACCTGGAGCTTCCCAACGTTCGCTGCCTGCGCGGGCGGCGCCTCGAGGCTGACGCCGCGCCGGGGAGCGTGTACACGGAGATCGACGGCGAGCCCCTCGGCACGCTGCCCGCGAGCTACGAGATCGTGCCCGGCGCGATCACACTGGTCGGCGCGGGCGCATGAGCCTCTGCGATGGAGTTCGCCGTGCCGCGGCCGAGGTCTCGCGCCGGGCTCGCTTCGTGCACATCGATGCTGCGCGCCTCGAGGCTCTCGCGGCGCGCCTCGCCAAAGAGTCGACGCCGACACCGGACTACGACATCGAGCACCATCACCGGGGATCGCCGGCCTCGACCCTCGCCTTCAACCTCACGCTCGACAGCATCAACTTCGGCTCCGGCTACTTTCCGCACCTGCGCAAGCGCGGAATTCTCTCCGGCTACTTCACGGTGGCAATGGGCCTCAAGGAAAGGTTTGACGCGAAGGGTCCGTGGAGCGCGAAGGAGCTGCGGACACTCGAGCCGCGCGAGCTCGCGGGCCTGCTCGGGCAGGACCTCGCCATCCCCGAAGTGCGCGAGCTGATGGGACTCTTCGCCGAGGCATTGCGTGATCTGGGCGAATGGCTCGAGCTCCGCTTCGAGGGGCAATTCGCGGGCCCTGTGGCGCAGGCCTCCGGCAGCGCAGAGAGGCTGGCCGAGTTGCTGACGGAGATGCCCTTCTACCAGGATGTCGAGCGCTACGACGGGCTCGAGGTTCCCTTCTACAAGCGCGCGCAGATCGTGCCTTCCGACCTCGCCCTCGCCTTCGGCGGCCAGGGCTTCGGGCACTTTCACGACCTCGGCCGTCTGACCCTCTTCGCCGACAACCTCGTGCCGCACGTACTTCGCTGCGAGGGCGTGCTCGTCTACGCTGCGGCGCTCGCGGCAAGCATCGAGGCCGAACAGACGATCCCGCTCGGCTCGGGCGAGGAGGTCGAGATCCGCGCGGGCGGCGTACACGCGGTGGAGCTGTTGGTGACTGCGATCCGCGCCCGCGGCGGCTCCACCTGCGCCCGGGATCTCGATCAGCTGCTCTGGACGCGGGGTCAGGATCCGCGCGTGAAGGCGCATCCGCGCCACCGAACCCGGACGGTCTTCTACTGAACGGTTTCCATCGAGCGCGGCAGCGTCACGCCCGGACTGCGCTCACTCGCCGCCCGCGGCCGTCGGCTGGTCGTGCTCGTCCTCGATCTCGCCCACGACCTCCTCCAGCACATCCTCCAGCGTCACGAGGCCGAGCACCTTTCCGTCCTTCTGGTGCACGACCCCCATATGCCGCCGGCCGCGACGGAAGCGCCGAAGTGCGTCCACCACGGGAACGTCGGGCAGGAACCAGACGGCCGGCCGGATCGCGTCGTCCAGCACCACGAGTCGCGATTTCGCGTAGAGGTGGAAGAGATCCTTGGTGTGCAGAATGCCGACGATGCGGTCGAGCGTGCCGTCGAAGACCGGCAGTCGCGTGTAGCCCTCCTCGCGCAAACGGTCGAGGACGTCGTCCGGGCTCATGCGCCTCTCGATCGCGACCATCCGCTCCCGCGGCACCATCACATCGCGGACACGGACGCGGGAGAGGCGGAAGACCTGGCCGATGATGCGGCCCGTGTCGGCCCGGATCGCACCCGCCTCCTGCGACTCCGAGACGAGCAGCGAGAGCTCCTCGGGCGAGTGGACGCGCTGGGCCTCGCCGGCTCTCTCGATGCCGAACGCCCGTAGGATGCCGTTCGCAGTACCGTTCATCAGCCATAGCACGGGCCGGAAGACAGAGCCGAAGACGAGCAGCGGGCGTGCGAAAAGGAGCGAGAGCTCAGCCGGCCGGTCGAGGGCGAGGGCCTTCGGCACGAGCTCGCCGAGCACCACGTGGAGAAAGGTCACGATCGTGAAGGAGAGGGCGAGCGCGGTGGAGTGAACGGTGACGAAGCTCGCTGCGCCCATCTTTTCGAGCTGGGGCTCCAGCAAGGTGGCGATCGCCGGCTCGCCGAGGAAGCCGAGGCCGATGCTCGTGAGCGTGATGCCGAGCTGGGTCGCTGCGATGCTGTCGTCGAGACGCTCGATGGCCCGCAGCGCCGCCACCGCGCCGAGGCGGCCTTCCCTCACCCAGAGTCGGAGCTGGCTCCGGCGTGCTGCCACCAGCGCGAACTCCGTAGCCACGAAGAAGGCGTTCACGAGGAGCACGACGACCACGGCTGCGAGCGCGACGCTGTGCCAGTGCACCTGCCAGGCGGGCAGCCACTTCGGAAGCGCCTTGAGGAGCTCCTCCACGCCCTTACGCCCCCAACCCGCGTCGATTGGCGCGCTCGAGGAGCTTTCGCAGCGGGGAAGAGAGACACTCGTAGCCGACGGTCACAGGGCGGGATTGTAGACTGCCGCACGTGAACGAGCAGATCTTCGTTCCCGAGACGAGCTTTCTCGGCTGGAAGCCCGCAGGGGCCGGTGCGTTGAGGCTCGACCTCGGCAGCGGTGGGGCCTGCGAGGTGGCGATCGCCCGCGACGGCGCCGTACGGCTGCGCGCCGCCGCGGGCGGCTTGCTTCCACCCGATCCGTCGGAGGCCGTCGGGCGGGAGCCCTGGCGGGCATCGAGAGCCGAGCCCTACGCCGGGGATGGCGGCCGTGTCGTTCTGCGGTTCGAAGGCCCCGAAGGGCAGGCCCTGCTCGAGATCGGAAATGACCCGCTCGTCTTTCGCGTCCGCGAGCGGGACGGCACGCCGGTGGCGACACTCTCCGGCCTCAGCTTCGCGCCCGGCGGCGGCGCACGCATCGCTCTCGCTGTGGAGCCCGAAGAGCGCTTCTTCGGCTTCGGCGAGAAAGCCGGCGGCCTCGACAAGCGCGGCCGCGTGCTCCGCATGCGCAGCCAGGACGCGAACTTTCGCGTGGACTCCGATCCTCTTTACGTCTCGATCCCATTCTTTTTGGGGCTGCGTTTCGAAGCCGGGCGCTCGCGCGCCCTCGGCGTGCTGCTCGACGCCTTCGCTCCGTCTCTCTTCGACGTGGCGAAATCCGACGCCGGTCGCGTATGGATGGAGACCACGGCCGGCGGCCTCGACCTGACGCTCTTCCCGGGGCCGCGCCCGGCAGACGTCCTGCGCCGTTTCACGGCGCGGGTCGGCCGCACGCCCCTCCCGCCGCGCTGGGCGCTCGGCCACCATCAGTCGCGCTGGTCCTACGCCAGCGAGCGCGAGGTGCGCCGGCTCGCCAAGGAGATCCGCCGTCGCGGCATCCCGACGGACGTGATCCACCTCGACATCGACTACATGCACGGCTTCCGCGTCTTCACCTGGGACGCGCGCCGCTTCCCGAACCCGGCGCGACTGCTTCGCGACCTCGCGGCGGATGGCTTTCGCGTGGTGACGACCATCGATCCCGGCGTGAAGGTCGACCGCGACTATGCAGTCTTCCAGGACGGCCGTTCCCGCGACCTCTTCTGTCGCAACGCCGACGGCTCACCCTACACGCTCCTCGTATGGCCGAAGCAGTCGATGCTTCCCGACTTCAACCGTCCCGAGGCGCGCGCCTGGT
>CAYGXT010000252.1:0-5271 GCA_964353695.1 uncultured Myxococcaceae bacterium | reverse complement strand
CGAAGAAACGGTCCGCGCCTTCAATCTCTCGGAGAAGTATCGCATTCCCGTGGTGATGCTCACCGACGCGAAGATCAGCCAGATGAAGGAGCCCGTCCTGCTGCCGGCGCCGGATTCGCTGCCGATCATCGACCGCCAGAAGCCGGCCGGGTCGCCCGCCGAGTACCAGCCGTTCGGCCTAACGCCGGACGGCCTGGCGCCGCTCGCGAGCTTCGGCGAGGGCTACCGCGCCCATTTCACCGGCCTCTACCATGGTCGCGACGGCCTACCGACGCGAGTGCCCGCCATGGTCGAGGAGCAACTCCTGCGGCTGCACGCCAAGATCGATCTTCCGGCGGCGCGCGCCGACATCGCCAAGACCGAGCAGTTCCTGATGCAGGACGCGGAGGTGGTCGTGGTCGCCTACGGCATCACCGCGCGCGCTGCCAAAGACGCCGTGCTCGAAGCCCGCCGCGCCGGGGTCCGTGCAGGCCTTCTCCGACCACTGACGCTCTGGCCCTCCGATCGCGAAGTTCTGGTGCCCGCCCTGGGACGCGCAAAAAAGGTCGTCGTCCCGGAGCTGAACCTCGGCCAGTACGTGCTCGAGGTGCAGCGCCTGTGTTACGAAGCGGCGCGCGCGATGCAGATCGTTCCGCCGCCCGTGGTGCAGATCAACCGCGTCGACACGCAGCTCATCAACCCGCAGCAGATCCTGCACGCGCTTCTGAAAACGAACGGAGCCCACGCATGAGCGGCAACGGTCTTCAGCGCCATTCGGATGCGAAGCCGGCCCGGTCGGTCGGAGAAGACGAGTTCTACCGTCCCGCAATGCGCAAGAGCATTTGGTGCGAGGGGTGCGGGCTCGGCAACCTCCAGCAGATGCTCACCCGGGTCCTCGCCAAGCACGTGGGAGAGAAGCTCGGCGTCGATCCCACGACACCGGGCGGACTCGAGCAAATCAAGAACAACATCGTGATGGTCAGCGGGATTGGCTGCACCTCGCGCATGCCCGGGCACCTCGACGTGAACAGCCTGCACACGACCCACGGACGCTCGCTGGCTTTTGCTACGGGCATCAAGATGGCAAGGCCCGAGCTCACGGTGGCGCTCGTCGCGGGCGACGGCGACATCTTCGCCATCGGTGGCAACCACTTCATCCACGCGGCGCGCCGGAACCCGGACATCACGTTGATCGTCTACGACAACCAGTCGTACGGAATGACCGGTTCGCAGCATTCCCCGACCTCTCCGCAGGGCGAGATCAGTGCGTCGGCCCCGTATGGGGTATTCGAGCCGCCCTTCGATCTGGTGGCGCTCGCCATCGGCGCGGGCGCGTCGTTCGTCGCCCAGGGAGCCGTCACCACGCTGCAGGAGCACCAGGAACAGCTCGAGCAGCTGATCGAGGAGGCCATCGTCTTCCGCGGTTTCTCCTTCGTGAACGTGCGCGGCACCTGCCACACCGGATGGGGCAGCCGCAACGGCCTCAGCGAGGCCTTCCGCTATCGCAAGCACATTGAAAAGCGCACCCTCCCGGTCGAGCGCTGGTCGGAGCTCCCGCTCGCCAAACGCGCCGACCTCATCCCGCTGGGCGTCGTCCACCGAAGCGCCCGCCCGGATCTGCAAAGTTCGAGCTGGTACACCGGCGCCGTCGAGCGCGTGCGTCAAATCAAAATCGACGAGCCGCTGGAGGCGCTCGAGGTTCCCCGCGCCGACCCCCTCGCGGACTCACCCCGCACGAGCATTCGCTTCGCGGGGTCCGGGGGCCAGGGGCTCATCACGGCAGGCGAGCTCGCCCTCAAGAGCGTGCTCTTATGCGGCAAGAACGGCGTGTACACCAAGAACTACGGCCCAGAAGCCCGCGGCGGCGAGGCGTACTCGGAGCTCATCGTCAGCGACAGCCAGATCCACTTCCCGCAGGCAGGGCAGCTCGACGTGCTGGTCGCTCTCAATCAAGAAACATTCGACAAGTTCCGAGACCTGGTCGCGCCGAACGGAAAGATCTTCGTCAACTCGACGTCCGTCACCGAAACCTACCGGGACCCGCGAGTGATCGCCTCTCCGATGGGAGATCTTCTGGTGCGCGAGGTGCGGCCGCCGCGACGCGAGCTCGGCTTGAATGTCATGGCGCTCGCACTGACGCTCGCGTACCTGGACCTGGTTCCAAAATCGGCGCTGGAAGACACGGTCATGAAGGGTATCGGCAAGGCGAATCCGAGCCTGAATCGCAAGGTGCTCGAGATCGGCTTCCGCGAAGCCGAACGGTTGAGGAGTTAAGCCATGAGCAATGCCGTGTCAGCCCGAGTTGCCAACCCTGCGCACGGCGCGGTGACACCGGCCTTTTCCGGCTCCAGCGGGACCCTCGCAGAGCGGCTCGAGCGGCTCGTCGAGCGGGTGCGGGGCCACCAGTTTCGCATCGACGGCGTGGCTCGGGCTCGCGCGGTACTCGACGAAACCGCACTCGAACGCCTCGAAGCGCTTCTCCTCGACGACCAGTCTCTCGCCTTTCTCAAGAGCCGCGCGTCGCGCATCGAGTTCATCGTCGACGGCCATCTGCCCCCGCATTTGCTCGACGAACCGGCCTACAAGACGCAGGCTCTGTTCACCCAGGTCGTCGACTACGCGCAGTGCAAGGCGTGCGGGCTCTGCATCCAGGTGTGTCCGAAGCACGTCTATACGGACGACGGGCACGGCCGGCCGGCGCGGGGCCGGCGCCGGGCAGAGGAGTGCACCGGCCCGCACCAGTGCCGGCAATGCGTGGACGTGTGCCCGGAGCGCACCCTCAGCCTCGAGCCGGCCGACCCGGTCTTCGCGGCGACGGTCTTCGTGCTGCTACAGGGTCCGACGGCTGAGGCGTCAGCCGCCCACTTGCTGCCGGACTTCTTCGTCCACAATCCCCTCGACGTCGGTGGCCTACTCGCGCTTCCAGAGAAGCTGCCGGTCGAGCGCCTCAAGGAATGCCACCGGATCCTCGCCGCATCCCAGTTCATGCCGATCCTCGAGACGCGTGGGTATCCCCGGCACTTCGTCGACTCGCCGGATCCGGACCGCGATCTTTCGACGTGGGCGGACGAGAACGGCCATGATGCTGCGCTCGCCGCCGCTGCGGTGCAGCTGGTGTACGGGGAGCTCCCGGAGCTCGGCATGCTCCAGCAGGGCAAATACCGTTTCGACGATGTGCTTCACCGGGTCATCGATGAGATCGTGAACGCGGGGATCGACGCTCGCACGGCCGGCGGCCGCGAGTTGCTCGCCGGAATCCTGGCCGACGCATACGTCGAGGAGCGATTCCTCGGCGCCAAACGGCGGCCGATCGGAGGCATCCTTCCGCCGGGCACATCCGTCGCCTGGAAGACCCCGTACGGCGAGCAAATCCCGGTTTACATGCACCTCGAAAAGTGCCTGGGCGCGGAGTGCGGCCTCTGCGTAACGCATTGCCCGGAGGGCGGCGGAGGCGAGCGCTCGGCAATCCGCATGAAGTTCCACGTACCGCAGGGCACCGTGCCGTCGCTGGTGCGCGGTTTCCGCGTGCATCTGCTTCGGCTCGACGGCTCGCACCGGAGCGTGCAAGACCTGGAAGATTTGACCGGCCGCACGCCGTTCGACTTCGAGGTCGATCCGGATTTCTGCAAAGCCTGCGGCATTTGCATCAGCTGCTGCCCTCACGACGTGATCGAGCCAACTCAGCGCTCCTTCGACATGAGGCAAATCATCACATGATGGGCCTCGAGCTGAAAGCGGACCCGAGCGTGCTCGCGTGCCGAACGCGCGGCCTCGTTCCCCTGGTCAATGCAATTCAGGCGGCGAGCCACAGCCGCCTATCGTTCACCGTCGGCGGGCGCCGCATCGGACACCGCCGCGACGAAGACCTCGGGGAGATCGACGTCGCCGCTGCCTCGCGCCTGCTTTCCGAGCTCGTCGACGAAGCGCTACGACCGGGCAGCTACCCGCTCGAAATGCTCCTCGAGCTACGCGCCCGAGGCCTCGACATCGACGAAGTCCTGCGCCAGCTCTACCAGCGCCACCTGCCGTTCGTGGCCGAAGACGTGGTCACCCGCATCGAGGCGCGCTCGCTGAAGGTATTCCTGCTCGGGAGCGCCGGCACCGGCGTGGTCTCCGCGGTATTCGACATCGTTTCGGCGTTTTCGTCCGCCGGCTACTTCGCGAGAGCATTCCCCACCTTCGACCCCTCCAAGAAGGGAGCGCCGGTGCGGGGCTTTGGCGTGATCAGCCGCGACCCAATCCTGTCGCATGCGCCATTCGAAACGCCGGACGTGATCCTGCTGTTCGATCAGAAGCTATTCCCGCTGCTGCGAGGGGATCTCGCCCGCTACCGCGTCGTCGATCCCTCGCAAGTGCTGATCGTCGTCAACAGCCCCATGGACCGCGAGGATTTCCGCGCTGCCGCGGACTTCCGCGATCCCTTTTCGCTGCATACGGTCGACGCGGATGCCATGGTCAGGGGCCGTCGCATTCCGCCGAACTACGCGATGATCGGCGCGATGCTCGGCGTCCTCGGCGAGCAGACCGTGGACTCCGGGGCGTTCGCGCGGGTCGTCGGGGAATCCCTCACCGCGAAGTTCGGTCCTGGAGAGAAGGTGGTCGCCAACGTGAGCGTGCTGCGCCAGGCGCGGGAGCGACTCGCGCAAGCCGGCGCTGCCGCCGGCGCGCGACCTGCGCTCGGACGCGTGGTCCCGCATGCGGCGCCCGTGGGCCAAGAAGTCCGCTGCGAGGACGGCAACCGCGCCATCGCACGCGCAGTGGCTCTCGTCCTCGACCAGTTCCCTTCGGTGATCGCGGCCTATCCGATCACGCCGCAGACGCAGATCGTGGAGCATCTCGCGCAGCAGATTGCGGACGGAACGCTGTCCGCCGAGAGCGTGACGCCAGAGTCCGAGCACGGCGCGGGCGGCGCCGTCTTGGGCGCGGCGCGCGACCGCGTGCTGACCTTCACCGCAACCTCGTCCCAGGGCTTCGCGCTGATGAGCGAGATCGTACACACCATGGCCGGGCTTCGAATGGGCAACGTGATGATCTCGAACGTGGTGCGCTCACTGAACTCGCCCCTCGACGTCGAGAACGACCACAGCGATCTGAACAAAGTCGGGCTCGACGCTGGGTTCATCACCTGGATGAGCCGCGACGTGCAGCAGGCGTTCGATTTTCACCTGCTCGCCTACCTGGTGTCTCTGTACGCCGAGTACCGTCCGGCCCCGGCGACCAACGGCTCGGAGGGCGGCGCGCTGGAAATGATTCCAGACCGTTCGGTGATGCTCCCCGGCATCGTCGCCTCGG
>CAYGXT010000251.1:0-5276 GCA_964353695.1 uncultured Myxococcaceae bacterium | reverse complement strand
AAGTCCGAGCCCTTCACCGTATCCTTGAAGTGCATCTCGAGACTGTCGTCGGGAGCTGCGACCGCGGCCGCTCCACCCTCGGCGGAGACGGTATGACTCCGCATCGGATACACCTTGGACACGAGGGCCACGCTCGCCTTCGGATCCGCCTCGACGACCGCGATCGCGGCCCGCAGACCCGCGCCACCGCCGCCCACAATCACGAGGTCGTGTCGGAAGACCTCCATCTCGGCGTCTGCCTCCGTACATCTGCTTGGGATGGCGCTTGTGTAGCGAATCCTGGAGCGCACGGGAAGGATTGCCGTCATCCTTTTGAGAGCGCGCCGCGGGCAAGACGAGAATCGAGGACCGGATTCGTCCTCGAATCGAGCCGATCTTGACGAGAAGGTCTCGACGAGAATCTCGCGACGGCTAGCGATCGACGATCGATCGACGATGGAAGGGGGCCGCAGCCCGTGATCCAGGACCGCTTCTCGCTGGTGGGCCGAACGGCCCTCGTGACGGGCGCATCACGAGGCATCGGCCGCGCCGTGGCGCTCGCCTTCGCCGAGCAGGGTGCCGACCTCGTGCTCTCCTCACGCAAGCGCGAGGGCCTCGAAGCCGTGGCCCGGGAGGTCGAGGCGCTCGGCCGGCATGCGCTGGTGCTGCCCGCGAACGTGAGCCAGGAGGAATCGATTGCCGCGCTCGCAAACGAGATCGAGCGCGCGGGCGTCGCAATCGACATTCTCGTGAACAATGCCGGCGTAAACCCCGTGATGAAGGGCCTGCTCGACCTCGAGCCTGCCGCCTGGCGCAAGATCCTCGATGCCAACGTGACGGGAATCTTCCTGCTCACGCAGCGCATCGCGCGTGGCATGGTCGCGCGCGGCTCCGGCGCGATCATCAACATTGCTTCGACGGCAGGTCTGCGCGCCGGCCCAGGCCTCGCCGCCTACTGCGTCTCGAAGGCCGCCGTGATCCACCTGACGAAGGCCATGGCGATCGAGCTCGGCCCGCATGGCGTGCGCGCCAACTGCATCGCACCGGGTTTGATCGAGACGCGCATGGCCGAAGCGCTGTTCCGAAATGAGGCCGGCTACAAGGCCTACGTCAGCCAGAACCCGCTACGCCGGCACGGGCAGCCCGACGAGCTGGCGGCGGCGGCGCTGCTGCTCGCCAGCGACGCGGGGAGCTACATGAACGGCGCGGTGCTGGTGGTGGACGGCGGCAGCGTGCTCTAGCCGGGAGCGCCGGCCAGCCGGCGCTACTTCGTCGGATCACACGCGGGCTCGCCATAGGGCAGCTCCGATGGAGCACCCGGACTCGCGAGCGTGTCGCAGATGCGGCCCGGGCCCGTGCAGTAGTTCACGACCCCGGCGTCGTCGAAGAAGGTCATGAGCTGCTGGATCGACGCGGGGATGAAGCCCTGGCGCCCGTGCGGATCGCAGCCGCTCGACTTCGCCTGCAGGTTCGCGAGCGGCGGCACGTAGACTGCGTGAGCCGGGTTGGCGAGGTCGAAGGAACCCGTGTCGTACTCCACGTAGGCCGACACCAACGGCCCCGGCAGATCGGGAATCTGTGGCATGCCGGAGCGGTGCGAGCCTGCGAGGCTTGGCACGTTCATCGTGCGAGCCTGGATCTCCGTACACTGGTTAGAGACCTGCTGGTCGAGAAAAGCCTGGGAGAGCATGACGTTCTTTACGTTCGTGCCGGGCAGCGGGTTGCTCGTCACGTGTGTGACATAGCCGGCGGGCTCACCGCGCACCCAGAGCTCGTGCGAGAGCCCGAGACCGAGCGCGACGATCATCGGATCGGTCATGCCGGTAATGGTCAGCAAGTCCTGGAACAGGATGAAGGGCGTCGCGCGCTGCAGCAGGCAGGAGAAGTTGATGCCCGGAACGTCGAGGTTGAGGTTGATCGTGTCGGGCGAGAGCGCCGCGAACATCGTGCCCATGATCCCGCCGAGGCTGCCACCGAAGTAATTCATGAGCTCGCCGGAGATCACGCCCCGCCCCGACGGCGCCTGGAATGCGGGGTGCCGGTTGAACACGCCGCTGCGCATCAGGCGGGACAGCACGAGGGTATTGAGCTGGCCCTGCCGCAGGCGATCCGGCAGCGCCGCGAAGTGGTCGAAGTCGAGGAGAACCTGGTTCACGACGAAGCTTTGCGAGAGAGGGTCGATGTCGCCCTTCGAGAGTCCGCGCCAGTCGGTAGCGCCGGCGACGAAGCGGACCTGCTCGAAGACCTTCGCCCCGATGAGCTGGTCCACGAACTCACGGCCCGTGCCGAAAAGGCCGTGGCCGAGAACGACGCCTCGGGCGGGCTCCGCGCCCGCCGCGGCGACCGCCGAGCACGGGATCGCGAGGGTGAAGGGCGGATTCGTGAAGCTCTGGCCGTCCCACGTCGGGTTGCCCTGCGCGTCGAGGTTCAGATAGGCCAGGGAGTTCGTCTGCGTGAGGGGGTCCTTGCTGAGGAAGAGGGGCACCTTGAACGTGCCCAGCACCTCGCTGTGGAAGGTGCCGCCGGCGGCGCAGTCGTCCTTGAGCTTGATCTCCTCGACGCTGAAGGGAATCTCGCCGGGGGGCAGCGAATCCAGCCAGGCGAACGCCTGATCGCGCATCGAGAGCATTTCGTGCGTGAGACTGAAATCGCTCTGGGTCTTGAAGTCGAAGGCGAGGATCAGGTCGGTTCGTGGCACGCCCGCCTGGGCCAGGCGAGCAAAGACGTCCTCGAAGACCGCCCGGCGCGCGTCGAGGCTCGGGATCAGGATCCTGCGCCCATCGCGCAGCGCCCGGAAGGCCGGCTCGGGCGCGACGCTCGACCCGTCGGCGTGCCGCAGGTTACGCACGGCCACAATGTAACGGCGGCCCGGCGTCAGGCTCTTGCCGGGTCGCAGAAATGTCGTCACTCGCGCCGGATCCGTCGCTCGCGCGTCGTTCTCGAGCCAGTGCAGGATGTGCTCTCCCGTCTCGGCGTCGATCAGGATCGTCGGGCTGTCGGCGTCGAGGGAGCGAGCATTGGGGCCGCGACGCTCGGGCAGCAGGCGCGAGGCGCTCGAGAGGGCCAGATCCACTCCGCCCGGGAAGTTCATCAGGATCTGGGCTGTCGGACTGAAGCCATCGAGCACCCGGTAGGGCTCGGGCGAGAGCCTGCGAAGAACGCCGACGGAGTTGATCTGCTCCGGCATTCCGGCAGCCGGCAAGTTGAGGCGAAACCCCGTGGCCGTCGCCGCCGGCTCGAGGAAGCGCGACGACGGATACGGGAGCAGACACTCGACTGCGTTCAACTCCTCGCAGCCGGCCGCCGGGACGAGCATCGCATCGAAGCTCGAGTCGGCGCGCAGGGTCGTCCGCGTGCCGCCCAGGGCCTGCACCTTCGCCAAGGCGAGAAGGGCATGGCTGCCGGCGCCGACGTGGGTCAGCGTGGCCGTAGCCGTCTCGCCCTGCACGTTCGCCGCGACCGGCACGCCGTCGAGGGAGAGCTCGAGGCTGCCCGGTACGAGATCCTCCGGCAGCGAGAGCTGGACCTGTACGCTGCCGCCCGCAGCGGCAAGAGCGCCTGTCCCGGGGAGCGTAAAGTAGAGGGCGGTCGCCGACCCCGGGTTGCAACGCGAGACACCCGAGAGGCCGAGCAGGCTGGCCAGGCCGAGCGCCAAAATGCCAAGAGAACGCGCACGGGGGGCCATCGATCTTCTCCTCCAAAGCTTCGGGGTCGGTACAGGGGAGTGGCAGGATGCCGCAGGCTGGTGTCAGAGCGGCTCCTGCTGCGTCATACAATGCACTGCGCCGAGGCCGAATACGAGGTCGGAGCACAGGATTCCCGAGACCTGCCGCCCCGGGAGGAGCTCCCGCAGGATCTCCAGCGCCCGCACATCGCTGGGGGCCCCGAAGATCGGGACCAGGGCCACCCCGTTCGCGAGGTAGAAATTTGCGTAGCTGGCCGGGCAGCGCTGGCCCGCCACCAGCAGGGGGGGCGGCATGGGCAGGGTCGCGATCGCAAGCGGCTTGCCGTCCTGGTCGCGCAGGCGCCGCAGCCGGCGGAGGTTCTCTGCAAGAGGGCCATGGTTCGGATCGGAAGCATCCAGCTCGACCACCGTGACGACCGTCCCCGGGTCGACGAAGCGGGCGAGGTCGTCGATGTGGCCGTCCGTGTCGTCGCCCTCGATGCCGTCGCCCAGCCAGAGCACCTGCGTCGCGCCGAGGAAGCGGGAAAGCACCCGCTCCATCTTCTCGCGCGTGCGGCCGGGCCCGCGGTTCGGGTTGAGCAGGCAGGACTCGGTCGTGAGCACGGCCCCGCGCCCATTGCCGTCGATGGAGCCGCCCTCGAGGACGATGCCCGCGTCGAAGCGTGGGAGCCCGAGGATCTCGGCGACGCGCGCCGGGACGGCATCGTCCTGCTCCCACGGCCCGTACTTCTCGCCCCACGAGTTGAAGCCGAAGTCCACGATCGCCTTCTCGCGGCGACCCTCTCGGTTGCGCGTCAGGAAGACGGGACCGTGGTCGCGCACCCAGGTGTCGTCGGTCGCAATGTGGTGGAAGCGCACGCCGCGGTCTACATCCACGCCGCCGGCTGCGAGCTGGCGACGCGCCTCGGCCTCCATCGCTTCGTCACGTACGCTCAGACAGACGAGCTCGTGCTCGTGCAACACGCGCACCATCTCGACGTAGGGCGCGATCACACGCTCGAGTCGGCCGGGCCAGGTGGCCGGGTTATGCGGCCACGCCAGCCACGTGGCGCGATGCGTCTCCCACTCCGCCGGCCAGCGCCAGCCCTGCGCCGCGGGATCTTCGAGACCGGCCGTCAACCGAGCCAGCGCTTGGTCAGATCGCCGTAGGCATCGACACGGCGATCGCGCAGGAAGGGCCAGCTCTGCCGCACGCGCTCGATCTCGGCGAGATCGCAGGGGACGATGAGGATCTCCTCTGCGTCCGGCTTCGCGCGGGCGAGCACCCGGCCGAAGGGATCGGCCACGAAGGACTGGCCCCAGAAGCAGATCCCGTCCTCACGCCCGACGCGGTTCACCGCAGCCACGAAGACACCGTTCGCGATGGCATGCGCCCGCTGCATGGTTTCCCAGGCGTCGTGCTGCGCCAAATCCATTTCGAGACCCACGTCGAGCTGCCAGCCAATGGCGGTCGGGTAGAAGAGGACCTCAGCGCCGGCGAGGGCCGTCAGGCGCGCAGCCTCGGGGAACCACTGGTCCCAGCAGACGCAGGTACCGATCTTCGCGAAGCGCGACGCAACCGCCGAGAAGCCGAGATCGCCCGGCGTGAAGTAGAACTTCTCGTAGTAGAGCG
>CAYGXT010000250.1:0-5290 GCA_964353695.1 uncultured Myxococcaceae bacterium | reverse complement strand
TCCTCCCCGCATGCCGCAGCTCTTCGAGAGGGTCGCCGCCGCGCTCGTCTTCGCGCTTCTCATGGGCATGGGAACGATCCTTGCCACGCCTGCCCGCGCGCAGGATGCGGCACAGCAGGACGCGGCGCCGGAAGCGGCAAAGACGCCGCCCCGGGCCGGTCCCGAAGCGATCAAGCTCGTCCTCTCCGAGCTCGGACGCGTCGAGAACGAGCCTCTGCAGCAATACGTGGACGCCGTCGGCCAGCGCGTCGCCCGTGCCGCAGTCCGTCACGGAGCGACCTACCGCTTCTTCGTCGTCGACCAGTGGATGCCGAATGCCTTTGCGCTCTCCGACGGCTCGATCTTCGTGTCGCGGGGCATCCTTGCGCTGGCAAGCTCCGAGGACGAGCTCGCCAACGTGCTGGCGCACGAGGTCGTGCACGTCGCCGAGCGCCACGCCATCGGTCTCCAGGCGGTGGCGGAGGACGCGAACCCATTCGTGATCGGGATCGCGCGGGCGACCTACCTCGCAGGCTTCAATCGCGATCAGGAGCGGGATGCGGATCGTGCAGGCCAGGCGCTCGCTGCAGCTTCCGGCTACGACCCGCGCGCCATGGCCGAGTTCCTGCGCAAGCTCGAGCACACGGAACGGCTCGAGCTCGGCGCCTCCCGCATCCCGAGCTTCTTCGACACGCACCCCTCCACGGTGGAGCGCGCAGGCACGACCTACGACCGGGGCGCCAGCCTCTCGTTCACGAAACATCCGGGCATCGCAGCAGACGCCGCGGAGTTCGTGAAGCGCCTCGAGGGTCTCGCCATCGACGACGATCCCTCTCAGGGGATCTTTCGGGGAACCCGCTTTCTGCACCCGGATCTCGATTTCACCCTCTACTTTCCGGACGGCTGGACGCCCGTCAACACACCGCAGGCCGTGGGCGCCTTCACGCCACGACGCGACGCCCGGATTGCGCTCGAGCTCGCTGGCGAGGGCGGCGACCCGGAGGCGGTCGCGCACGTCTACCTGAACAAGCACCTGCCGGAGGTGAACGCGACTCTCGAGCGCGCCGCTTCCATCACCATCAGCGGACGGCCCGCCTACGAAGCGCTCGCCGGCGTGCCGACGCCCGCGGGAATACTCCTCGCGCAGCTCACCTTCGTCCCGCTTGGTGGCCGCATCTACCTGCTCTCCACCGTCGCTCCCGCTCCCGCCTTCGGCGGCTATCGCGGGCGTGCCGCGGCGACGGTCCGGAGCTTGCGCCCGCTCCAGGAGGAGGAGCGGAGCGGGATCCGGGTGATGCGTCTGTGGAGCATTCGTGCCGAGGAAGGCGAGTCGATCGAGGAGATCTCGCGCAGGGCGCGCAACGAGCTCGACCTCCAGCGTACCGCCGTCATGAACGGCCTGTTCACCGAGACCCGACTGCGGAAGGGTCAGCTGCTGAAGGTTGCCCGGACCGAGCCCTACCGCTCGCCCGAGAAGCCGGCCGCCGCGCCGGCTGTGTCTCCGCCGGGCCGCTGACCGCCCGGATTCGCGAAGAGCCAGCGCAGCACGAGCAGATGCCCCAGCAGCGCCACCGGCACCACGAACGTCGGGAGCCAGACCCAGGGCCAGCGTACGACCCAGACGTTGGCCGGCTCGTTCATGAAGACACGCATCGGTGTCGGCGCTGAGAGCAGCGCAATGCCGACCACGTTGGCGAGCAGCCCGAAGCCGATCAGGTTCCAGACCGCGACGAGCCAGCGTGGCACGGGGCCGAGCCTCGAGAGAGCCACCAGCAGCAGTGCCAGGACTCCCGTGAGCACGTCGAAGTTCATGCCCCGATAGGTCATCTGCACAGGCACGAGACCCTCGACAGCGCCGCGATGGAGCAGCAGCTCCAGCGGAATGCGGAAGCCCTGGTAGCCCACGAGGACGGCGAGCGGGAGCCCGGAGACCAGGCGCGCACCGAGGCGCGAAAAGGCGAGCGCGACCGCCGCAACGAGCGAGAGCAGGAGAAGTGGCAACACGGTGGGCTGCGGCTCGAAAGCGAGGAAGCCCGAGGCAGCGAGGCGGCCGGTGAAGGCCAGCCACAGCGCAAGGGCCAGGGCGGCAAGGAGGGCTACGCGCTGCCCGTCCCGCGGCGTCTCACCGAGCCGCTTGCCCGCCCACGTCGTGGCGTAGACGAGCCCTACCGCGACGGCGAACACGAGCGCAACGAAGGCGGTGCGGAAGGCGGGGGAGCCGTCGGGCATGCCGCCGGCGATCCTAGAGCCGAATCACCGCCAGGATCCCGAGTACGCTCCCGACGATCGCGATCAGATACAGCAAGCCGCCCACGGCGCCGTCGCGGGCGTGGCCGTTGAAGTCCATGGACAGCGCGCGCAGGTGATGCGCGCCCTTCCAGAGCGGCAGAGCAATCAGGGCGAGCAACACCAGCCGGAACAGGATGCCGCCGATCGGATGCTGGATCATGCCGTGCAGCCGCTCGTAGGAGAGAGCCCCCGCCGGGAAGATACCGAGGGGAGCGCCGAGCCCCACCGTGATCAGGTAGCCCGGGAGCAGCAGCGTCCCAAGCATGATGCCCCCACCGAAGAGCAGCCAGATCACGGGCTCAAAGCGAAGCAGGAGTTGCTTCACGGCAGGAACCCTCCGAGCACCAGCACGAGCCCGAGCGTGAGTGCGCCCCAGGCCGCGTAGAGCATGGCATGGATCACCGGGCCGGGCGGCGGAGTCACCGGGCCGATCTTCGGCGGCTGCGCCTTCGGAAACAGACCGAAGAAGCGCAACCCGACGACGATCACCGAGAGCAACACGAGAAGGTGGAAGCCGAGGTAGGCCGGGTGACGGAACTGCTGCAGTAGCGCCTGCCAGGCCTCGGGGCCGCTCCCGAGCGCCCACGCCACGCGCAGAATCAAGAGGCCGATGAGCAGGTAGGTGATGCCGGTGGCGTCGAAGATCAGGTAGCGCCGCATGCGCGGTGCCGACCAGAAACCGTCGGGAACGCTCGGCGGTGCGGTTCGGGTGCTGCCCGCCCGCGCCGGCGCCATCGCGTGGGGATTCACCGGTCGCGACATGGCTACTTGTCTCCTCCCCGCGGCACGACGAACGACTTCGCCCAGTCCACCACCGCCAGCAGCTTGGCCTGGTTGATGGCCGCAGCCGGATCCACGCTCTTGGGACAGACCTCACTGCACTCGTTGGCGAACGAGCACTCGAAGATCGTGCCCTCGCCGCGGAAGACCTCGTTGCGCTCGCCAGCGCCCTCATCGCGAGAATCCAGGTTGTAACGGTGGCCGAGCGCGATGGCCGCAGGGCCGAGGAACTCGGGCGCGTTCGACACCACCGGACACGCCGCGTAGCAGAGCATGCAGTTGATGCACATGCTGAACTGCTTGAAGGCATGCAGCTCCTCGGGCGTCTGACGGCACGGGCCTTCCTCGACGGCCTTCTCCTTGGCCCGGATGATCCACGGCTTCACGGACTTGAACTTGTCCATGAAGCCTTCGATATCGACCACCAGATCGCGGATCACGGGGAAGTTCGAGAGCGGCCCGATGTGCACCTCGTCGCCGTAGTCGCTGAGCGCCGTCGAGCAGGTGAGCTTCGGCTCGCCGTTGACCAGCATCCCGCAGCTCCCGCAGACTGCCATGCGACACGACCAGCGGTGGCTGATGCTGCCATCCACCTCGTCCTTGATGTAGTTGAGGGCGTCCAGGACCTTCCAGTCCGGCTTCACCGGGATCGTGTACTCCTGCGTCTTCGGCACCTGATCCTTGTCGGGATCGAAGCGCGTGACGATGAACTTCTTCTTCTGCACGTCGCTCATCAGTACTTGCGCTCCTCGGGCTGGAACCGGGTGATGTTCACGGGCTTCTGGCTCAGACGGGGGCCGCCGGGCTCGAAGTGGACCAGCGAATGGTGCAGGAACTCCTGGTCATTGCGGGTCTTGTAGTCGTTGCACGCATGAGAGCCGCGCGACTCGCGCCGCGCCGCCGCCGCCACTGCGATGGTTTCGGCCACATCGACCATGTTGGCGAGCTCGAGAGCCGTGAGGATCTCCGTGTTGAAGACCTTGCTGGCGTCCTCGAGCTGAAGATCGGCGACGCGGCCACGGAGCTGCGCCATTACCCGCACCGACTCCTGCATCGACGCCTGCTCGCGGTAGACACCGCAGCCTTCCTCCATGGTCTTCTGCATCTCGCGCCGGATCTGGGCGATCCTCTCGCCGCCCTTGCGTCTGCCCCGCAGCTCCTCGATGCGCGCGGCCTCCTCCTGCGCCTGCCGCAGCAGCGGGGCCTCGTTCCCGGCGCTCGCGCCGCGGGCGTACGCAATCGCTTTCTGCCCCGTGCGGGCGCCGAAGACCAGACACTCGGTCAGGGAATTCGAGCCGAGGCGGTTGGCGCCGTTCATCGAGACGCAGGCCGTCTCGCCGGCCGCGTACAGACCGGGGAGCGTGGTCGCGCCGTCGATGTCCGTGTCGATGCCACCCATCATGTAATGGACGACCGGCCGGATCGGGATCGGCTGGAAGACCGGATCCACTCCCGCGTAGGTCCTGGCGAGCGTCCGCACGAAGGGCAGCCGCTCCATGATCTTCGCCTCCCCGAGGTGGCGCAGGTCGAGCTGCACGAAGTCGCCGTACGAGCCCTTGATGCCACGGCCCGCGGCGATCTCCAGCATGATGGCGCGAGAGATCATGTCGCGCGGGCCAAGCTCGGCCTTCTGGCCGACGCCGTAGTCCCGGGTCACCAGGAAGCGCTCGCCTTCGCTGTTGATCACGTAGCCGCCCTCGCCGCGCGACGCCTCCGTGATGAGGATGCCCGTGCCGGGCAGCCCCGTCGGGTGGTACTGGACGAACTCCATGTCCTTGAGGCCGACACCGGCTCGGTAGGCCAGCGCCATGCCGTCGCCGGTCTTGATCGTGCCGTTGGTGGTGAACGGGAAGCACTTGCCCGCGCCTCCCGTGGTGAGGATCACGGCACGGCCGAGGATCGCGCGCGGCACGCCCTCGCGGACGTCGAGGGCGACGACGCCCTTCACCACGCCGTCCTCGATCAGAAGCTTCGTCACGAACTGCTCGTCGTAGCGGACGATGCGGTCGTAGCGCATGGACGTCTGGAACAGCGTGTGCAGCATGTGGAAGCCGACCTTGTCGGCGGCATACCAGGTGCGCTTGGCCGTCATGCCACCGAAAGCGCGCACGGCAACGCGGCCGTCCGCGTCGCGGCTCCAGGGGCAGCCCCAATGCTCGAGGAGCGTGAGTTCCTCTACCGCGTGGTCGACGAAGTAGTCGACGCAATCCTGGTCGGCGAGGAAGTCGGAGCCCTTGACCGT
>CAYGXT010000249.1:0-5334 GCA_964353695.1 uncultured Myxococcaceae bacterium | reverse complement strand
ACTCACACCAGACGCTGTCGGCCGGGTAGCCCGGTGGCTTGCGGTCGAGGTCCGCCAGCAGATACCAGCGCCACGGAGGGTCGCCGTGGTCGACGTATTGCCCGGTGAGCACGCCGGAAAACTCCTCGCGGCCTACGAAGTGGGTGCCGGGGATCGCAGCTCCCCCATCGCACTCCGCTCGCTTGCCGGCAAGAGAGGCGTCGAAGCCGGGGCGGGCCGGAGCCGCTTCGTGCGGGTCGCTCAAGAGGCCTCGCCGGTCAGCTCTTCCAGCGTCGCGAGCGCCTCTTCGACGAGGTCGAAGACGATCTGGCGCGCGGGCTTCATATCCGTGACGAAGCCCACGCCCTGGCCCGCGGCCTCGGTCATGAGATCCGCGCGGCGGTTGTCGTTCGCTCCCTGGATGTAATCGGAGCTGAGCAGCATCTGGTAGGGAGCTGGCAGCACGGCGGGCGCGCCGGGCTTCGACCACTCCTCGGTCCACGGGCATTTGAGCACGCGCATGGTCATGCCCGAGATGCTGGTGGAGTAGGAGGTATCGTCGGCGGTAGCCGCCAGCAGCTTCTCCTTCACGATCATGTCTACGTCGGATTCGCGGCAGGCGAGCCAGCGCGTTCCCGTCCACACCCCCGAGGCGCCGAGACAAAGGGCGGCCGCGAGATGACGCCCGGTCGTGACGCCGCCTGCGGCAATCACGGGTGTGTCACCGGCGATCGAGGCCACCTCTGCGACGATCGAGAAGGTGCCCATGGCGCCGGTATGCCCGGCGGCGTCGTAGCCCTGGGCGATCACGGCATCGACGCCCGCCTCGATCTGGCGCTTGGCCTGCCGCGTCTTGCCAACGAGGCCGAAGACCTTGATGCCGAGCTGGTGAGCGCGCTCGAGGATGAAGGCCGGGCTGCCGAGCCCCGAGGCGATCACGGGCACCCGCTCGTCGAGCAGAACCTCGAGCTGGGCCCGCGCCATCGCCTGGTTGAGGCCACCCCATTGGTGCAGGGCGATGGGGCCTTTGGGATCGGGCACGTCGTACTTTTGCTTGATCATCTGGGCAAAGTCGCGCTGGGCGGCCGGGATCTTCTCCATGAGTTGATCGAGGCTGTCGGCCGGCGGCACCGAAGCGGGGAGCACGAGATCGATACCGAAAGGTCGGCCCTCGACCCGCTCGCGAATCCATTTCACGTCGGCGGAAATCTGGTCGGGCTTGTGCATCGCCTCGCCGAGCACTGCAAAGCCGCCGGAGTTGATGACGGCCACCGCCACGTCCTTGCAGTGGGTGAAGGCGACGATGGGGAACTCGATTCCCAGCATGTCGCAAAGCCTGGTGTGAAGCGGATTCTTCATCGCTTTCTCTCCGCGAGCAGGAAGGGGCGCCGTGCGGCCTCGCCGCCGCCGCTGCCGAATTTCGAGACGGAGCGTGCCGCAAATCGAACGCCCCGGCCAGCCTCAGGCCCCGGGAGCCTCGATCGCCCCGGCGTCGATCGCGCACCGGATTTCCGCGGGGCTCATGCCGAGCAGCTCGCCGAAGACGTAGTCGTTGTCCTGGCCGATGGCCGCACCGGCCCGTCCCGTACGAGCCGGTGTGCCCGTGAGTCCGAGCGGGATGCCGGCCGCGACGACGCGGCCCTTCGCGAGGTGCTCGATCTCCTCGAAGAAGCCCCGCGCGGCGAGCTGTCGATCGTGATGCAGCTCGTCCTCGGCCGTCTGCACCACGCCGGCTGCGATGCCCGCGTGCTGGAGCGCGTGCATCAGCTCGTAGGGCTCGCGCGTCGCGGTAAATACCCCAAGCGCCACGTCGAGCTCGGCGCCATGAGCGAGCCGGGCCTCGTGGGTTGCGAAGCGCGGGTCCTCGCGCCACGCGGGCTGCTGCGCGAGCGCGCATAGGCGTTCCCACTCGGCGTCGCTCTCGACGCTGATCGCGCACCAGCGATCTTCGCCGCGGCACGGGTAGCAGCCCTGGGGAGCTGCGTGCAGCGACGTGTTGCCGCGGCGCCGCGGCTCCCGGCCCTGCGCGAGCTGCTCCAGCATCAGTGGCCCGATCGCACCGATCGTCGCCTCGAGCTGCGAGAGCGTGATGCGCTGTCCCTCGCCGCACCGCGCACGATGATCGAGGGCGCACAGCAGCGCGAACAGACCATGCAGTGCACTGAGTCCATCCGGGTAGGCGAACTGCGTGAGCGTACACTCCCGCTCGGGAAATCCCGACAGTGTGGAGAGCCCCGACAAAGCCTCGATGTTCGGGCCCCAGGTGACATAGCGTCGACACGGACCGGTGTCGCCGTAGCCCGAGCTGCTGAAGTAAATCAGGTCCGGCCGTACGCGCACGAGCTCCTCGTAGCCGAGGCCGAGCTTCTCCAGCACGCCGCTGCTGTAGTTCTCGACGACCACGTCACAGATCGAGACGATGCGTCGCGCGAGCTCAACCGCGGCCGGTCGCGAGAGGTCGAGGGCCACGAAGCGCTTGCCCGCGTCCCAGTCGGTCAGCCAGGGCGATAGCGCGGGCTGGATCCCGAGCTCGGGAGAGCGCGGCGGGACGTAGAGCCGCACCACCGTCGGATGCCGATGCGACTCGATCTTGATGACTTCGGCGCCACAGCAGGCCATGAGCCGCCCGATCCAGGGCCCCGCCATCCCGGCCGTGAACTCGAGGACGCGAATGCCCCGCAGCGCCTGTGCCGTGCCCGCGGGCTCCGCTTCAGACGACGCCATCGTCCCGCAACCTGCGCAGGCTCTCCTCGGACAGACCCAGCTCCTCACGGTATACGGCGTCGTTGTGCTCGCCGACGTGCGGAGCCGGGCTCCTTAGCGCCCACGGTGTACGCGTATGCCGGTAGGGCGCGCCGGGGTAGGGCAGGCTGCCGGCTCCCGGATGCTCGACGGGGACGAAGTAGTTCCGAGCCGCGAGGTGCGGGTCGCGCGTGACTGCTTCCGCCGTGTTCACGGGCGTGAAGGCGATGTGCCGACACTGCCCCTCATGGTAGGCCTCGTCCACCGTGAGCCTCGCGGTGAGCTCCGAGACGAAGAGGTCGATCAGCTCGCGGTACTCCTGCCGCCGCGAAGAGGGGCCCTCGAACATCGGATCGAGGACTTCCTCGTTTCCAGTCTCCTCGTGGATCCACTCGGCGAGCGCCTTCCAGTGGTGCGGGCGGTTCACCATCAGGTAGACGAGGCCGTCCTTGCAGCGATAGGCGCCGGAAGGCACGGACGCGAAGAGTCCCGTACCCCTGCGCTTCGGGAGGATGCCGTCGTCGAGCCATTTTCCGACGCCACAGATGTGGGTCATCGCGGTCATGGCTTCCTGCACCGAGATGTCCACATGTTGGCCACATCCCGTGCGCGCGGCGTGCAGCAGAGCGATCAGCGAGCTCACGGCTGCAAACGTGCACGCTGTGACGTGCGCCTGCGAGCCTGCGAGCGTGACGGGCGGATCGCTCTCCTCGCCCGTCACGTAGAGAGCGCCGCCCAGCGCGCTCGCGATCAGGTCCGAGGAGCGGTAATCGCGTTGCGGCCCGGTCTGGCCGAAGCCGGTGATGGACGTGAGGACGAGCCGGGGGTTCAGCTTGCGAAGCACTTCGTAGCCGAGTCCGAGCGCGTCCATCTGGCCGGGCGGAAACGTCTCCACGACGACGTCGGCCTTTTGGGCCAGCTGCAGCAGGAGCTGCTGGCCCTCGGGCCGTAGCAGGTCGAGCGTGATGCTCCGCTTACTCGTATTCGTGTAGAGGAAGGAGAAGCTCGTATCGTCCCCGGGCTCGTCGCGCCAGAACGGCGGAACGCGGCGTGCCGGGTCGCCGCCGGGCCTCTCGATCTTGATCACGTCGGCGCCCATGTCAGCCATCAGCTTGCCGCAGTAGGCGCCCGAGGCGTCGGCCAGCTCCAGGACCCGTCGTCCGCATAGCGCAGATTGCCCGCCGACCATGAAGACTCGCCTCCGGGGATCGTTCGCATCCTACGCGTTCTCGTTCGGCTGCGCGCCCCTTCCTGCCTCCAGCCTTGTAGTATCCCGCGTCGATGCTCCCCTCGTCAGAAGAACGCGAAGAACGAGAAGCTCTGAAGCGACCGGCCGGAATCTCGTTCGAGAGCGGCGCCACGCCTTGCCTCGAGGCTCGCCTCGAGGGCTCGGGCGTCAGCGCCGATTACGCCGCGGCCCTGCTGGCCGCATGCGGCATCGAGGTTGCGCGATCGTCCGGTCAGCGCGGGCCGCACCCCGCTCTCGATTGGGCTCGCTCGGGAGCGATGGCGCTGACGGGGCAGGCCGATGCTCCGCCGCGGCTCGCACCCGGTCCGCTGGCCGCATGTGCTCGGGGCACGCTCCTGGCGCTGCGCGCCTTGGTTGGCGAGCGTTGGAGATCGGAGCTGGACGGGCCCGCACTGCTCGGCGAGCGAGCGGCGATCCTCGGCTTGAAGCGACGGGGCACGATCTCGCCGGGCGGGAGCTGCCGTCTGCTGCCCACTGCGACTGGCTGGATCGCCATCCATCTGGCGCGCCCGGACGACGTCGCGCTGCTGCCCGCGTGGCTCCTGCAGGGCCGGCCCGGCGACGACCCGTGGGCGTTCCTCGCGGAGCGCGTCGTGAGCCTTTCTGCTGCGGAGCTGGTCGAGCGTGCGCGTCTGCTCGGCCTTCCGGTGGCAGAGGCCAGCGCTCCGGCCGCTTTGCCTCCGCCGTGGTTTCGCGTCGCCGCGCGCGGTGCGCCTTTGTTGCGCGAGGCCAGCGACACGCCGCTGGTGGTCGATCTCTCCTCGCTGTGGGCAGGGCCGCTGTGTACGCAGCTGTTGGCCCTGGCCGGCGCGCGCGTCTTGAAAGTCGAGAGCCGCGGCCGCCCGGACGGCGCTCGCCGGGGACGCCCGGAGTTCTTCGATCTGCTGAATGAGGGCAAGCCGAGCGTCGCGCTCGACTTCGGCTCTGCGAAGGGGCGCGACCAGTTGCGTGCCCTCGTCGAGCGTGCCGACATCGTGGTGGAGAGCGCGAGACCCAGGGCGCTCGCTCAGCTTGGAATCGACGCCGAGGCGTTGGTCGCCGATCTTCCTGGCCTGGTGTGGGTGAGCATCACGGGCTACGGGCGCCGCGAGCCCGAATCGAACTGGGTCGCGTTCGGAGACGACGCGGCTGCGGCAGCCGGCCTTGCCGCGGCGACGGGAGCAGGGGAGGGCACGCCGCTCTTCTGTGGCGATGCCATCGCCGATCCGCTCACGGGTCTGCACGCAGCGGTCGCCGCGTGGGCTTCGTGGCGGCGCGGCGGTGGGCAGTTGCTCGACCTCGCGCTTCGCGACGTCACGGCGCACGTGCTCGCGTTCGGAGAGGCACCGGATGCGGCGTCTGTGCGCTGGACCGGGAAGGGCGGG
>CAYGXT010000248.1:0-5346 GCA_964353695.1 uncultured Myxococcaceae bacterium | reverse complement strand
ACCGCATCGCGAGCTTTACCCGATTCGTCTGCCCGCAGGACCCGCGGCCGGGCTCGGGCCTCGGGGCTACGCTGCACGCAGCACAGCAGGGAGGGCGACGCATGGGCATCCTGGACCTCTTCTCGGGCACGGTCGGCCTGGCGGTGGGGGCACGGGCGCCGGACTTCGAGCTCCCCGACGCCGACGGCCGGACGGTCCAGCTCGCGGACTTTCGCGGCAAGCAGGCCGTGGTGCTCTATTTCTATCCGAAGGATGACACGCCCGGGTGTACGAAGGAGGCCTGCAGCTTCCGCGACCACTACGAGGACTTCTCGGAGGCAGGAGCCGAAGTGATCGGGGTGAGCTCCGACTCTGGAGACTCGCACCACCGCTTCGCAAAGAAGCACCGGCTACCGTTCCTGCTGCTCTCCGACCAGGGAGGAGTGGTCCGAAAGCGGTACGGCGTGCCGGCGACCCTTGGCCTGCTGCCCGGCCGCGTCACGTTCGTGATCGACCGCGAGGGCATCGTGCGCCACGCCTTCAACTCCCAGCTCGCGGCTGCACGGCACGTGACCGAGGCCCTCGGGATCCTGCGTGGCGCCTCGGCCCGGCCGCGCACCTGATGCTCTTCGACGAGGCCAGCCTATCCGGAGAGCTGCTGTATCACGCGAGCCAGTGGCTGATCTTCGGGGTGCTGCTCGCGCTGCTGCTGCTAGCGGTCGAGATCGGCTTCCGCACGGGCCTCGCGGTGCGCGATCGCCTCGACGATCACGCGGTCTCCCAGATCACGGCGATCGAAGCTGCCGTTCTCGGGCTGCTGGCGCTGCTGCTGGCCTTCACATTCTCGATGGCCGTCGCTCGCTACGAGGTACGCCGGGCGCTCGTGGTGAAGGAGGCGAACGCGGTCGGGACTGCCGCGCTGCGGGCGCAGCTGCTGCCCGAGCCGGCGCGGAGCGAGGTCGCGGAACTCTTTCGTGAGTACGTCGGCATCCGGATCGAGCTCTCCGAAGCGGGCATCGACGTCAACCGCTTCCAGGCTGCGATGGTCGCCACGGAGCGGCTCCAGCAGGCGCTCTGGGCGCAGGCCGTGGCAGCCGTTCGCAGCGAGAGCCAGAGCCTCGGGCCGGCGCTGCTGCTCGCGTCGCTCAATGACGTGATCGACGTGCACAGCGAGCGTCTGGCGGCCCGGGAGAATCACGTTCCCGAGATCGTCCTGCGTCTCGAGCTGCTGGTGGCGATTTTCGCCGTCGGCCTCGTCGGATATGGCTCCGGAGCCGGAGGCCGGCGGAACCCAATCTCAACCACGGCGCTCGCGCTCTTGCTGGCGGCGGTCGTGCTGCTGATCGTCGACCTCGACCGGCCGCGCCGGGGCCTGATCCAGGTGAGCCCGCAGCCGCTGATCGATCTGCAGCGCAGCCTCGAGGGCGCTGCGCCAGCGCCGTAGTCGGCGTCCGATCAGCGTCCCATGCCCGGGCTTTGAAACGGCGGCCGGCCCGCGACGGGAGGCGGGCCGCGGTGCAGTCTGGCGAGACCGGCCCTGCTCCTGCAACGTTCGCCTCCATGCGGATCGTGGTGCTGGACGGCGCGACGCTCAACCCGGGCGATCTCGACTGGTCGCCGCTGCGGGCCTTCGGAGAGTGCACGCTGCATGACCGTACGCCGCAGGCTGCCGTAGCGACCCGTGCTCGCGGTGCGGATGTCGTGCTCGTGAACAAGGTCTTCCTGTCCGCGGCGACGCTGCGCGCGCTACCGGAGCTGCGTTACGTGGGCGTCCTGGCCACGGGATTCGATCGTGTCGATATCGCCGTCGCGCGCGAGCGGGGCATCGTGGTGACGAACGTGCCCGCCTATGGCACGGAGTCGGTGGCCCAGGCCGTCTTCGCGTTGCTCCTCGAGCTGGTCTGCCACACCGGGCAGCACGCGGCCGGTGTGCGCGCCGGCCGCTGGAGCCGCAGCGAGGATTTCTGCTACTGGGACGCGCCGTTGATCGAGCTGGCGGGTCTTCTGCTCGGCGTGGTGGGCTTCGGCGCCATCGGGCAGGCGGTGGCGCGCATTGCGCGCGGCTTCGGCATGCGCGTCGTGGCGAGCGATCTGCGCGCGATGCGCGGCGCCGCCGCGCCGGATGGGACCAAGCGCCTGCCGCTGGACGAGCTGCTCGCTGCCAGCGACGTGGTCTCGCTCCATCTTCCTCTCACAAAGGAGACGCAGGGGCTATTGAGTGCGCGACGCATCGCGTGCATGAAGCCCGGCGCCTTCTTGCTCAACACCGCACGCGGTGGCCTCGTCGATTCGGAAGCGCTCGCGGCGGCGCTCCGCAACGGCAGTCTCGCCGGCGCCGGTCTCGACGTCCTCGACGTCGAGCCGCCCCCGGCCGATCACCCGCTGCTCTCCGCCCCGCGCTGCATCGTGACGCCTCACGTCGCGTGGGCGACGACGGCGGCGCGGCAGCGCCTTCTCGACGCGGTGATCGAGAACCTGCGCGCATGGCTTGCAGGGAATCCGCGAAACGTGGTCAGCGAAGACTCGCCGCGCGAGACGTTCAACCGGGCCGTGAATCGAGAGCCGTGAACACGGCCTCTGCGAGCATTGCCTCGCTTACGGGCTTGCTGAGAAATTGGTGGATGCCGGCAGCCTCCAAGGCCTCGGGCCGCAGCATGTCGCCATAGCCCGAGACGAGCACCACCGGCAGCTCCGGGCGAATGCGGCGGATCTCCCGGGCCAGCTCGATACCCGTGAGATGCGGCATGGTCTGGTCGGTCACGACGAGGTCGAAGTCGTGCGGGCGCCGGCGGAATGCCTCGAGGGCGCGCCGCGAGTCGGTGAACGCGCTCGGCGCGTAGCCCAGATCCGCGAGGCGGCGCTGGCCGATATCGGCGAGTGCGCGCTCGTCGTCCACCAGCAGCACGCGCTGCCCGCTTCCGCGGGGCGGGGCTCTTCGCAGCGCAATGCCTTCATCGCCCGGCTTCAAAGCCGAGGGCAGATAGACTCGCACGCTGGTGCCCACTCCGGGGACGCTCTCGATCTCGAGTGCGCCCCCGTGCTCGCGAACGATTCCGTGGACGACGGAGAGGCCGAGGCCCGTGCCCTCGCCGGGTGGCTTGGTCGTGAAGAAGGGCTCGAGCACGCGCTCGAGGTCATGCGGCTCGATGCCGTGGCCCGTATCCGAGACCGTGAGCAGAGCGTAGGGCCCCGGTCGTAGATCGGGATGCAGGCGCACGAAGGGGGCGTCTACGCGGAGGGGCTCGAGCCCAATGCCAAGCACGCCACCTCGGGACTTCATGGCGTGGAGCGCGTTCGTCGCGAGGTTCATCACGATCTGGAGCAGTTGGGTCTCGTTCCCGAGGATTCCCGGCGTATCCGCATCCAGGGCCTCGCGGATCTCGACGCTTGGCGAAAGCGTCGAGCGTAGAAGCTGCAGCGACTCCCGGATCGGACGCTCGAGCCGAATCAAGGTGTCGCTGCGCTCCTGCTGGCGGCTGAAGACGAGAAGACGGGTGACGAGATCCGAGGCGAGCTGAGCCGCCTGCAGAACCTTGAGCAGGTCTCCTTGCACCCGTGGATTGTCGTGGGTGGATTCGAAGGCGAGCTCGGCGTAGCCGGAGAGCGCCCCCAGGATGTTGTTGAAGTCGTGTGCGATGCCGCGCGCGAGCGTTCCCACGGCCTCGAGCTTCTGGGCCTGCCGCAGGCTCTCCTCGAGCTTCTCGCGGGCGGCCTCGGCCTCACGCTGCTCCGTCAGATCTATGAGAGTACCCACGATCCCATCGACGTTGCCCTGCGCGTCCCGAGTGGCGGCGCCGATGCTGCGTAACCACCGCTCGCAGCCGTCGGGTCGAACGATCGGGTACGTGATGTCGAAGGATCTCCCTTCGAGGATCGCGCCGTCGACTGCTGCCGTGACGAGCGCGGCATGATCGGAGGGGACGAGGCGCTGGATGAATTCCTCGGTCGTCATCCGGACGCCTAACAAAGGAATGCCGAGGATCTGGGAGATCTGCTCGGACCAATAAGCGTCGTCACGGTAAGGCACAAACATCTGGTAGCTGCCGATGTTTGCGAGTGCCTGGGCAGTCCGTAGATTGGCCTCGCTGCGCTGCAGGACCTGAATGGCCCGCGTGCGATTGGTGACGTCGCGGGAGATGGAGACGGTGCGTACGAAGCGGCCTTCGGGGTCCATGACGGGCGACTTCACGGTGTGGAAGATGCGCAGCATGCCATCGGCTCGCTCGAGCGCCTGCTGCGGCAGATCGACGCTCATGCCGGTCTCGAGCACGAGAGCATCGTCGCGAAGCTCGCCCTCCAATGCCTCGGCCGGGCGCCCGGGGAGGGCGAAGGCCCCGGCCAGCGCCTCCTTCGTCGTGCCGTGAAACTCGAGGAAGGCCCGGTTCGCCCACACGATGCGCGAGTCCGCCTCTTTCAGCAGCAAGAGGTCGGGGATCGCATCGAGAACCTGACGGTACGTCGCCTCCGTGCGGCGCAGATCCGCCTCGGCGTCGCGGCGGGCCGAGTCGTCGAGCACGAAGACCGCGTGCTCGTCACGCTCGAAGGTGGTGTAGATCACGACGATCACGGCAGGCACGCGCGAGCCGTCCCGGCGGATGTACTCCTTCCGGTAGGAAAACGGCAGCCCGGTCCGCTGCATCTCCGCCCGGGAGACGCGATCGAGCTCGGCATACTCCGGTGGCGTCAGCTTCTTCCACGTCAGACGCGCGTCGAGAAGCTCTCGCCGGCTGTAGCCGAGGAGGTTCGCAAAGGCCGCGTTCGCGTCGACGATCTTCCCCTTCGAGTTTCCGATGGCGAAGCCGACGAGCAGCTTCTCCATCAGACCCCGGAGCACGGCGATGCTCTGCCGGATGGTGTTGGGATCCAGCTCGAGGCCCGGCGGCGGCACGAGCCCTGCCTCGACCTCGAGCTCGGTCAGCCGGCGGCGGAGCGCACGGATCTCCTCCAGCCGATCGTCTTGCGAGCGCGTCTCGAGCGTCATCGGCTGCCCGTCCTCGTCTCCATCTCCGGCTGGCCGGGTGCGGGCCCCGGCCCGTCCCTCCACTGCGTCGGCCGCGCCAGCTTGCCGCCATCGCGCGAAGGAGTAAAGCGGGCATCGTGCTGCCGCCTTGCGCCGCGCTTCCGTACCATGAGGCCGGCGACAGTCTGAGCCACGGAGTCCCCATGCCTGCCCCGCCGCCGTCCGCGAGTCCCGCAGCCCTCCCGTGCGGACTCGCCGCCTGCCGGGTATGAGCCCGGGGGTGGAAGCGCGGCGCCGGGCGAGCCGCTGGCTGGTGGGCTTCGCGGCCGCCGCCGCGCTCGCCGCCGGGGCGGCGGGGGTCGAGACCTGGCTCGCGAAAAACTGGCTGAGGGCCGATCTCGAGCGTG
>CAYGXT010000247.1:0-5354 GCA_964353695.1 uncultured Myxococcaceae bacterium | reverse complement strand
CCCTCATCCCACCTCCCACCTCCAACCTCCCACATCCCTCTTGCTCAATCCACCGTCTCCCAACACCTCAAGGTCCTGAAGCAGGCTGGTTTGATCCGCGGGGAGGTGGACGGTCCGCGCGTCTGTTACTGCCTCGAGCCGCGCGCGCTGCGTCGACTGAAGGCGCTCGTCGGGGGCTTATGAGGCCTCGTGAGAGTTAGCGATCTATCGTAGTCAAGCGATCATTAACGGGAGGGATCCATGCCCATCACGCTTCGTGTCTTCGACCCGGCCATGTGCTGCTCCACCGGCGTATGCGGCCCCAGCGTGGATCCCGACCTCGCTCGTTTCGCTGCGGATCTGGACTGGCTGAAAAGGCAGGGCGTCACCGTCGAGCGCTACAACCTCTCCTCGCAGCCCGGGGCCTTCGCCTCCACGGCGGCGGTCAGGGACGCGCTGACCGCGCGTGGCAACGAGGTACTGCCGCTCGTGCTCGTCGACGATCGCATCGCGGTCGAGGGCTCGTATCCGTCCCGGGAGACGCTCGCGGCTCTGGCGGCCGTCGTGATCCGCAAGCTGGAGGTCGCGCCAACGACGTCGGGGTGTTGCGAACCGAGCGCCGGGGAGCCGGGCGCCAGCGCCAAGACCAAGTGTTGCTGAGCAAGCGCTGATGGACTTTCTCGAGCGTGCGCCGCGGCATCTGTTCTTCACGGGCAAGGGAGGCGTCGGGAAGACCTCCGTGGCCTGCGCGACGGCCATCGCCCTCGCCGAGCGGGGGCGACGCGTGCTGCTCGTGAGCACGGATCCGGCCTCGAACCTCGACGAGGTCCTCGAGACGAAGCTCGGCTCGGCGCCGACCGCCATTGCGACCGTGCGCCGGCTCTTCGCGCTGAACATTGACCCCGAGGCTGCGGCACAGGCCTATCGCGAACGCATGGTCGCGCCGTACCGCGGCGTGCTCCCGGACGCGGCGCTGCGCAGCATCGAAGAGCAGCTCTCGGGTGCTTGCACCCTCGAGATCGCTGCGTTCGACGAGTTCTCGAAATTTCTCGGCGACGAGGCAGCGACGTCGGACTTCGAGCACGTGATCTTCGACACCGCACCCACCGGGCATACGCTGCGCCTGCTCGAGCTGCCGGCCGCGTGGACGGGGTTTCTCGAGAGCAACGTCGGGGGCACGTCCTGTCTCGGGCCGCTCGCAGGGCTGAAGGCGCAGCAAGCGCTCTACGAGGCATCGCGAACAGTGCTCATCGACCCGAAGCGAACCTGCCTGGTCCTGGTGTCCAGCGCCGAGCGGTCCGCCCTCGACGAGGCCGAGCGCACGCGAAGCGAGCTCGCCGAGATCGGCGTCCTTACGCAGGAGCTCGTCCTCAACGGGATCTTCTACGCGCAGGACGCGACCGATTCAATCGCCGTCGCGATGGAGCAGCGCGGGCGCCGGGCTGTAGAGCAGATGCCAGCGGGGCTTGCAGCTCTTCTGCGCACAGAGCTTTGCCTCCTACCCTTCGGCCTCGTGGGTGTCGCGGCCCTGCGCGCGCTGTTTCAACCCGAGCGCGCAGTGCGGGACGCCGTGGTTTCTCTGCCCGCGAGACGCGCGCCGTTGCCGCCGCTCGCCGCGCTCTTGCCCGAGCTCGAGGCGTCCGGGCGGGGCGTCGTGATGACGATGGGTAAGGGTGGCGTTGGCAAGACGACCGTCGCCGTCAGCATCGCGATCGAGCTTGCGCGCCGCGGACACCCGGTTCACCTCACGACGACCGACCCGGCCGCACATGTCGCAGACGCGATCGGCTCTCCGGTCGCGGGCATCCGCGTGAGCTGCATCGACCCCCCCGCGGAGACGCGCGCCTATTGCGAGGAGATCATGCGTAGCTCCGGGGCCGGGCTGGATGCTGCCGGGCGCGCGCTCCTGGAGGAAGACCTGCGCTCCCCGTGCACGGAAGAGATTGCCGTCTTCCGGGCGCTCGCTCGCATCGTCGACGAAGGCGAGCATGGCTTCGTCGTCATCGATACCGCGCCGACTGGCCACACGTTGCTGCTGCTCGATGCGGCCGAGGCCTACCATCGCGAAGTTCTAAGGACGGCCGGGCAGGCTCCCGAAGAAGTCCGGCGCCTGCTCCCGCGCCTGCGCGATCCAGCCTTCACGAAGATCCTTCTCGTCACGCTGCCCGAGGCCACACCCGTTCATGAAGCGGCCCAGCTCCATCGCGATCTCGAGCGCGCGGGCATCAAACCCTTCGCATGGGTCATCAACCAGAGCCTCGTCCCGCTTGCCCTGACCGACCCGATCCTGAAGCAGCGGCGTGAGAATGAGACTCGCTTTCACGACGAGGTTCAAGAGCTCGCCACACGTGTCGCTCTCGTCCCCTGGATGATCCCTTCCGCGCACGCTCGGCTCGAGCTCGCTGCGAGGCCCTAACTCCATGAAGACCCACTCGACCGGCATCGGCAGCAGGCTCTCATTCCTCGACCGCCACCTGACGCTCTGGATTTTTGCGGCGATGGGCGCCGGCGTCGCGCTCGGATTCGCCGCGCCGGGACTGACGGCAGCGATCAACCGGCTGAGCGTGGGCACCACCTCGATCCCCATCGCTGTCGGCCTGATCCTGATGATGTACCCGCCACTCGCAAAGGTTCGCTACGAGGAGCTCGGCCAGGTCTTCCGCAACAAGCGGGTGCTCGCGCTCTCGCTGGTCCAGAACTGGGTGATCGGGCCGCTCCTGATGTTCGGCCTCGCGGTCGTCTTCCTGCACGACAAGCCGGACTACATGGTGGGACTGATCCTGATCGGCCTCGCGCGCTGCATCGCGATGGTCATCGTGTGGAACGATCTCGCCAACGGCGACACCGAGTACTGCGCCGGCCTCGTCGCCTTCAATTCGATCTTCCAGGTGCTGTTCTTCTCGGTGTACGCGTACGTTTTTCTGACCGTGCTGCCTTCGTGGCTTGGACTCGAGGGCGCGACCGTCGACATCACGATCGGCGAGATCGCGCAGAGCGTCGCCATCTATCTGGGCATCCCGTTCGCGGCGGGGTTCCTGACCCGGCGCGTTCTCGTCAGCGCCAGGGGACTCGACTGGTATCAGACCCGCTTCGTGCCGCGCATCAGCCCCATCACGCTCATTGCGCTGCTCTTTACCATCGTCGTGATGTTCTCATTGAAGGGCGAGACGATCGTCCAGCTACCGTTCGACGTGCTGCGCATTGCATTGCCGCTGCTGGTCTACTTCGTGGTGATGTTCGGGGTGTCGTTCTTCCTGAGCAAGCGCGCCGGAGCCAATTACCAGCAGACCGCAACACTCTCATTTACGGCCGCTTCCAACAACTTCGAGCTCGCGATCGCGGTCGCCGTCTCCACCTTCGGCATCCACAGCGGTGCGGCATTCGCGGCCGTGATCGGGCCGCTCGTAGAGGTGCCGGTGCTGATCGCGCTGGTGGGCGTGGCGCTCTGGGCACAGCGGCGATTCTTCCCCACCGCGACGATCGAGATCATTTCGGCACCCTGCGCGACGCCTGCCAAAGACGCCTGAGATGGAGCGGCTCGGCGATCAGGGCCTCCTCTTTCTTTGCGTCGCAAACTCCGCCCGGAGCCAGATGGCCGAGGGCTTGGCCCGGAAACGCTTCGGCGACCGGCTCCGGGTGCAGAGTGCTGGCAGCAGACCGTCCCGCGTGAATCCATGGGCGATCGAGGTCATGCGCGAGGTTGGCGTCGACCTCGCAACGCATGACTCGAAGTCGGTGGAGACCATCGACCCGAACACGGTCGACACGGTCGTCACGCTTTGCGCCGAAGAAGTCTGCCCGGTGTTCCTCGGCAAGGCGCACCGCATCCACTGGCCCATCGAGGATCCGGCGAGCGACGATCCCGCGATCTCCCGGGACGCGATGCTCGCAAGGTTTCGCTCTGCACGGGATCAGATCCAGGGATACATCGAAACGCTCGCCACTCGAACCGAACAGGCCCGTCCTTGATCGCTAAGTGTCATCAGGCGGAATCGAAGAAACCCGCTTCTCTTCTACGCGCGCACGCCGACTACTCCCGCCGAGCCTTTGGTCCGGCCACGTCGCCACCGTTCATGAGGCGCGCGATCTCTTCCTCTGCATAGCCGAGCTCCATGAGAAGCTCCCGGGTATGCTGGCCCTGCACCGGGGGCGCACGGCGCACGCTCCCGGGCGTGCCACGAAGCTTGATCGGAACGCCGGTGACTTCGAGGGGCCCGAGCGTCGCGTGCTCGGTCTTCACGATCATGTCGTTGTGGCGGATCTGAGGATCGCGCACCACGTCGGGGATCTCGCTGACGGGCGCGGCCAGCATGTCGGCAGCGATGATCTTCTCGAGCAGCTCATCCCGCGAGAAGTCCTTGCAGCGGGCCGAGATCAAGCGGTCGAGCTCGTCCTGGTTCTCGAGCCGGTCGGCGATGCGGGCGAAACGTGGATCGTCGGACCAGGCGACACCGAGGGCCCGACACAGGTTCCGGAAGAACTTCTCCGACGGGCAGGTCAGGCACAGACTGCGGCCATCCCCACACTCGTAGACGCCGGACGGCGCAAAGAAGTGGCTGCGGTTTCCCGTCCGCGGCACGACCTCTCCCGCGAGCAGATAGCTCTGCAGCACGGTGGCCTGCGCGTGGGTGAGTACGTCGAGGAGCGAAAGGTCGATGCGCTGGCCCTGCCCTGTCGCGTCGCGCACCCGCAGTGCGGCGAGAACGCCGGTCGCGACACACATCGAGGTCATCACGTCCACCAAGGGTGCAGTGACGCGCACGGCCGGAGCGCTCGGATCGCCGTTGCCCGCGATCAGCCCCGCGTATCCCTGGGCGAGAAAGTCGATCCCGGGTCTTCCGGCGTAGGGACCGTCGGGCCCGAACGCCGTCACTCCCACCCAGATCAGGTCGGGCCGGTGGCGGCTTACCGACTCGTAGTCGATGGCGAGCCGCGAGAGTGCGGGCTCGCGCACGTTCGTCACCAATGCGTCGGACGTCTTCACGAGCCGCGCGAACACCCCCTGCGCGGCCGGCTTCGCCAGATCGAGGACGACCGCGCGCTTGTTCCGGTTGAGCGCGAGGAATGGAGTCCGCTCCCCGAGCTTCTCTGCTCCCAGGTGGCGGCTGTCGTCGCCCTGGTGGGATTCGACCTTGACGACATCGGCGCCGAGATCTCCGAGCAGGGTCGCGCCGTAGGGCCCTGCGAGCATGGTCGAGAGATCGAGGACACGGATTCCCGCGAGAGGACCGGCGGCGTAGGCATCGGATCTCGCCGCCGGAGGCGTCACGGGATCACCTTTCCGGTCTTCAGCTCATCGATCTCGTCCCACGAGTAGCCGAGCAAATCCGCGAGCAGGAGCTCGGTGTCTTGTCCCAGCTCGGGACCGAGGCTCT
>CAYGXT010000246.1:0-5380 GCA_964353695.1 uncultured Myxococcaceae bacterium | reverse complement strand
TGAACTTCGTCCCAGCCGAGCCGCTCGCGAATCCTTCTGCGCGCCACCTCGAGACCTTCACGGGATGGCACTGCGAGCACGACGGCGTTGCGATGAACGCGCGGCCGATCTGGCCCCGTGGTCTCGTCGAGGAAACGCTGGGCCTCGGGGCTCGGCTTTCCGGATTCGGAGGCCGCCCGCGAGCCCAGCACCGCGAAGTGGAATGCGCCGTCGTCTTCGATCTCGCGAGGTCTCGGTGGCAGGTTGTGCACTCGCGCGCCCGCGGCCTGGGCGCCTGCCGTGAGGCTTCGGACCCTGCCGATCGAGTCTTCCAGCTCGCGGTCGATCACCTCGGGGGCGATCCGATCGCACGCATCGTGGTGCATTTGCCGGAGGTTCGGCTTGGAGCCGAGACGCCAACTCTTCGGAAGCTCGGGGGTGCCGCCGCCCTCGCGCTCCCCGAACGCGGCTTCGTCGAGGAACCAGGAGACCTCGGTCCAGCGCAGGAGCCCACGCTCGAGGTCGATCTTGTCCGGCCGCGTAGGACCGAGGAGGAGAATGAGATCTCTCGTGAGCGCCCTCTGACCGAGAGGCTGCGAGTGGAGAAAGGTCGCGACGACGGCCTGCTCGAGCTCACGATGCTTGAGCGAGGGAACGTCCTGTCCTGGATCGCGCGCTCCTTCTCGAGCTCGCCCTGCAGGATCGCCGTCCATTCATGGCGGCGACCCTCATAGCTCTCGGTGGCTGCGACGGTCGCGAGCTCCCGCGCCGCCTCGGCGAGTCCGCTCTCCCCCGGTGCACTCAGGAACACGTTGGCCGCGATCAGGGGGCACGTGTCCCACGCCTCGGCCCCGCGAAGCGCCAGGGCGAATGTCCGCAGGATTCCGCGCGTCCGCTAGAAGGCGTCGAGGCTCGTCCACTTGGTGTAGAAGACCTCCGTCAAGTCGGGATGGAACGGGTAGCTCTGGAGCAGCCGTTCCTCGGCTCCGCGCGCATCGCGGCTCGTGGGCTCGTCGAGCGCCTTGATGCCTTGCAGAGCGGCGACGACGTGCGGCCGAAACGCCTCCCGATCCCGAATCGACTCCGGTGTGAAGAAGCGGCGACGGAGCACCTCCGCCACGTCCTCCTTGAGGACTGGCTGCACGCCCTCCTCCCGCTCCCGCGCGAAGACGTCGTGGAGGTCCTGAAGGATCTGCTTGCCGAGCTCGTCGGCCTTCGCGGGGTCGGTTGCGAGGACCGAGGCCACGATCGCGCAGCGATCCACTTTCGTGGCAGCCTGCGTGAGATATTGGAAGTAGTTCTTGATCCGCTCCTTCCACTCCCGGTCGGCGCCCGCCTTCTCGCGGGCGTACATCAGCACTTCATCGATCAGCACCAGCGTTGCGAGCCCGTCCCGCGCGGGGCGGGCCAACAGCGCCTCGAGCAGGTTCTCCGCCGGCGCGGTCTCGCGCTCTTCCGGCCGATCGTCGGGATGAAGACTTCGCAGGCCGCGCCCGGGGGAGCCCAACACCGATGTGGGCCTTGAACTCGTCCACGGCCGGAAGACTCGGGAGCTGCTCGGGATCTCGTACCAGATGGAGGAGCGTGATGAGCGTATGCGCCTTGCCGCCGCCGTAGGTGAGCTCGAGCTGACGGATCGCCTTCTCGCTTCTGCCGGCGAGCCGCAGAACGACGTCCTTCGCGAGCTCGCGCAGGTTGTGTGTCGGGTAGGTGAGCGCGAAGAACTCGGCGGCGTCCCGATAGATCGCCCGTCCGCGCCCGAGCGCCACGTCATGAAGGTCCGCAGCGAAGGCCGCCAGCGGCAGATCCCCGCTCCGGACGTCCTCTCGGAGCCGCACGACCTGATGCCACGGGGTCCAGCTCAGTCGGGCCACGCGCGCCCCTCCATTACCACCTTCATTACCACGAGTCATGGGTTGTTCCCACGTTTCCGCCAGGCCGCCCCGGCCCCGGCTCCCTCACACCACACGTCGCCGCTCTTCTTGAGCCGGTTCAAGACCACCCGGATCATGTCGCGCGTCACGTTGGGGCAGAGGCGCTCGAGATCCACCATCCGGAAGCCGTCCGGGACCCTGCGCACGGCCTCGAGCACCATCTCCGTCTTGGCGCCCCGCGCCTGGGTCACCTGCCCCACCCGCCGCTCGAACTCTCGGTACGCTCCGACCAGCACCCCCAGGAAGTACTCCGTCCAGGGCAGGAGCCGGTGCCGGCTCTGATGCCACCCCTGAGAGGAAGCCCGCAGCGTCTCGTAGTAGCTCTCGCGGCTCTCCTCGACGCACTTCTCGAGGCTGACGTACCTGCCCACGCCGTAGCCGGCCTGGTAGAGCAGCAAGAGCGAGAGCAGCCGGGCCATCCGGCCGTTGCCGTCCAGAAAGGGATGAATGCAGAAAAAATCGAGCACGTAGGCCGGGATCAGCAGCAGCTTCTCGACCTCCCCTGTCTTCCACCGCTCCGAGAAGCTCTCATGGAGTGCGCGCATCGCCTCGGCCGTCAGCTCGTCCGGCGGCCGCATGAAGTGGCGCACGAAGCAGCGCATCTTCTCGAGGTAGCTTTGCCTGGTGCTCTCAGCGAGGCCGCGGATGCGGAGCTCGCGATCCATGCGGTCCTGGAACTTGCCCATGTCGATCTCCTTGTCGGGAGAGGCCCGACGACCGGCCGTCACTGCGACGGCCACAGGAGACCATGGGATCCAGCGCCGACCGCGTCAGCCAGACGCGCCGCCGAGCAAACACGAGCGAGGAGCGTCTTCCTCCACCGCGCAGCGGTTTAGTTCAATGCTCCACAGCGATGTGATGACCATCATGCCGGCCAGCCGTTTCAGCGCCATGTGGAGATGGCAGCATCTGCCCCCGCGTTCCCGCGCACCATGGCCATCACCCGCCCTATGTCGAGCGTTTCGGCCTGTTGCCGGATTTGCGGCAGGTATTGTGTCTGCATCTGTTTGGCCGGGCCCAGCAGGTTCTGGAACGTGTCTTTCAGCACCGCCGTATTCATCACGCGGCCGCTGGCGTAATAGCGTTTGGCGAGCTGCCCCAGCGCGTAGGTGGAAGCAAAGGAGAAGGCCATGCCGGTGGCCGCGCCGCCGATATTGCCGAAGGCCTTGCCTGCGGCCTTGCCGAGCAGGCCGCCGAGCAGCTTGCGCCCGAACTGTTCGAGATATTGCGAGGTGAGGCCCACCCCGGCGGCGGCGATGAATTCCTTGATGTGACCCTGGTCGAGGCTGACGCCGTGGGCCTTGCCGATGCCATAGACCATCTTGATCTGCAGCGGGATGATGGCCATGGATGCCCAGGATTGCGGCAGCAGTTCCAGCGCACCGTTCATCAGGGCGTAGTTGAGGATGGACTTGTCCAGTTCCGCCTCCGGAACGTTCGGCTGGGCCGCCACCACCGGGCCGGGCGCTGCGACTACAGCGGCGGCAGCGGCGCCTGCCGCCACGGTGGGCACCACAGCCTCGGTGAGATCGACGATGGCGTCGGCATCGCGCTCGAAGGCTGCGGCCTGTCCCGCATCGAGCTTGAGCATGGCCTTCAGCTCATTTAGAAAACGGCGCTCAGCATCGCTCTGGCGCCCGTCTACATCGCACACGCACACCGCCATTTCATAGGCGAGCTGGCGGTGCTCGGGGTCGGACAGCGCGGCGGCGGCGTTGCTCAGGCTGACGCGCTTGAGCAGCACGTCCTGATACAGGCGTGCGAGATCGGGGGCGCCTGCCCCGCCGCCGAGCGATTCGGCCAGTTGGCGTATCTGTTCCCGTTCCCGGTCGTCCTTGCTGCCGTCGGCGAAGGCGGCGTGGAGGGCGATGGCGAGGATGGCGCGTTGCTGTTCGGGGTTCACGGGCGGTCTCCGGTCTGGTTGAGCATATCGGTCAGTTTCAGTCCGGCGAGTTGCCGCGCGGCACGGGCGAGGTAATAGAGCACGGCCATCATCATCAATGTCGCCGGCAGGGAGATCATCGTGTAGCTCATCAGGGTGAGCCGGCCGAGTTCCTCGTTGAAGGCGGCGCTTCCGGCCGGGCTGGTGACGATCCAGGTCGCCAGGAAATAATTCATGGCAGCGGAGAAGAAGAAGGCGCCGCCGAGCAGCCAGGTGGCGGTCTGCAAACGGGCTTCAAAGTCCTGCTCAGTTTCCCGTTCTTCCAAGCGTTGCCGCACGCGCGCCACGTCGATCAGCGCCGGGTTGTAGAGCAGGGTTTTGATCAGCGGGTAGCGGGTGCGGGTGGAGACGAGCACGGCCAAGCCGATCAGGCCGGGAATTGCGGCCTCCTTCACGGCCAGCCATTGCGTATCCAGTTGTAGCAGGCCGATGCCGCCGGTGAGCAGGATGCTGACCAGGCCGAGCGCGGCGAACAGGTTGAGCTTGCGCCGCGCGAGAAAATCCCGAGCGCCCCAGAATAGCGGGAAAGCCAGCGCCAGCAGCAACGCATTGACGACCCCCAGGTCCTCCGGGCCGCTGAGCTTCATCAGGATCAGCGAGGGGATGATCAATGAGACCAGCAGTTCGATCAGGGGGATGTCCCGGAGGCTGTTGAAATAGGGAAATAGAAAGCGGCGGTTCCTTCCGCCGTCCTGTAGTAGGACGGTGGTCGCCAAACCAAAAGAAAGGAACCGCCATGTCGAAGCTTGTCACAGGTTCGAGGCCTTGCGAAGTCGCCGCGCAGTCCGCGCTGGCGACGATCCAGATCCCGCTGCCCCTGGCCAGTGTCCTCGTGGGCGCGAAACAGGGCCTGCTCGACCTCGTAATTTCGACGGGTCTGCAGGTGTTCGAGGTGATGCTCGAGCAGGACCGTGAGGCGCTGTGCGGCCCGAAGTGGAAGCACGTGCCGGAGCGCGTCGCCACGCGGGCGGGGCGTACTCGGGGCGAGGTAACGCTGGGAGGTCGACGGATCGTGCTGCAACGGCCCCGGGTAAGGTCCGCGACCGCCGGCGAGCTCACGCTGCCGAGCTTCGCTTTCGCTGCGGGACGGGATCCGCTCGATGCCCGGACGCTCGAGGCGATCGCGCTCGGGGTCTCGAACCGCGACTACCGCCGCTCGCTCGACGCGGTGCCCGAGAGCCTCGGCGAGCGCTCGGTCTCGAGGAGCGCCGTCTCGCGACGTTTCGTCGCGCTCTCGGCGCAGCAGCTGGCCGAGTGGATGTCGCAGCCGCTCGGAGATCTGGACCTGCGGGTGGTGCAGATCGACGGCATCCACTTCCACGAGCACGTGGTGCTGATCGCGCTCGGCATCGACGCCCAGGGCCAGAAGCACGTCCTGGGGCTCCGGGAGGGGACGACAGAGAACTCCACGGTCGTCCGCGCGCTGCTCTCGGACCTGGTCGATCGCGGGCTCTCGCCCGATCGCCCGCTGCTGTTCGCGATCGACGGCGCCAAGGCCCTGCGCAAGGCCATCACGGCGGTCTTC
>CAYGXT010000245.1:0-5381 GCA_964353695.1 uncultured Myxococcaceae bacterium | reverse complement strand
CCATGCGCGAAGCCGCGCCTACCGCTGGGGCGAGGACGGCATCGCGGGCGTATGCGACGACCGCCAGCTCCTCTGCCTAGCGCTCGTGCTCTGGAACGGCCGGGATCCGATCCTGAAGGAGAGGCTTTTCGGCCTCACGAATTCCGAGGGCAACCACGGCGAGGACGTGAAGGAGCTCTACTACTACCTCGACGCTACGCCGACGGCCTCGTACCTGAAGATGCTCTACAAGTACCCGCAGGCGGAGTTCCCCTACGAACGTCTGGTCCTCGGCAACCGCGGGCGCTCGAAGCAGGAGCCAGAGTTCGAGCTCCTCGACACCGGGATCTTCGACGACGACCGCTATTTCGACGTCTTCGTCGAGTACGCCAAGGCCGCCCCCTCCGACCTGCTGATGCAGGTTACGCTGCACAACCGCGGGCCCGAGGCTGCCGCGCTGCACGTGCTCGCGCAGCTCTGGTTCCGCAACACCTGGTCGTGGCGGCCGGATGCAAAGCGGCCCTCTCTCGCGAGCGCCGGGCACGGGGGAATCGAGGCGCGCCACCCGGATCTCGGGGCCTTGCAGCTCCAGGCCGACGGTGCCCCGACCTGGCTCTTCTCTGAGAACGACACCAATGTGCGTCGACTCTTCGGCATGCACGACGCGAAGGGCCCCTTCAAGGACGCCTTCCACGAGCATCTGGTCGAGAGACGGCCCGGCGTGCTGTCGCCGGCCGGGAGCGGCACGAAGGCCGCGGCGCACGAGAGCGTGGTGGTGCCGGCTGGCGGGAGCCTGCGGCTGCGCTTCCGCCTCTCCGAGCGCCCGCCGAAGCTTCCTTTCGCCGACTTCGACAGCGTGATGGCGCGGCGGATCGAAGAGGCAGACGTCTTCTACGCGGAGCTCGAGAAGGGGATCGAGACCGACGACGCCAAACAGATCCAGCGACAGGCCTTCGCCGGTCTCCTGTGGAACAAGCAGCATTATCACTACGACGTGCACAAATGGCTGGCCGGTGATCCGGGCCAGCCCTCCCCACCTGCCCAGCGCCTGTGCGGTCGCAACCACGACTGGGACCACCTCAACAACCAGGAGGTGATCTCGATGCCCGACAAATGGGAGTACCCCTGGTACGCGAGCTGGGACCTTGCTTTCCACTGCGTGGCCTTTGCCCGGCTCGATCCCGAGTTCGCGAAGCAGCAGCTCGTGTTGATCGCGCGCGAGTGGTACATGCACCCGAACGGAGCGCTCCCGGCCTACGAGTGGGCCTTCGGCGACGTGAACCCTCCCGTGCATGCCTGGGCCGCGTGGCGCGTGTTCCAGATCGACCGCAAGTGGGGGGGCGGCGACGGCGATGGCGACCTCGCGTTCCTGGAGCGCGTCTTCCACAAGCTGCTCCTGAATTTCACCTGGTGGGTGAACCGTAAGGACGCGGAGGGGAAGAACGTCTTCCAGGGCGGCTTTCTCGGTCTCGACAACATCGGGGTCTTCGACCGCAGCGCGCCGCTCCCCACCGGTGGCCACATCAACCAGGCCGACGGCACCAGCTGGATGGCCATGTACTGCCTCAATCTGATGCGGATCGCGCTCGAGCTGGCGCTTCGCGATCCGGTGTACGAGGACATCGCGACGAAATTTTTCGAGCACTTTCTCGGCATCGCCGGCGCAATGGCGCGCGATATCGGCCAGGACGGTGTGGGCCTCTGGCACGAAGACGACGAGTTCTACTACGACGCGCTCCAGCTGCCGGACGGGAACGTGGTGCCGCTGCGCCTGCGCTCGATGGTGGGGCTGATCCCTCTCTTCGCCGTGGAGACACTCGAGCCCGAGCACCTTGCAAAGCTTCCGGGCTTCGCAGAGCGACTGCGCTGGTACCTCCTGCACCGTCCCGACCTGGCGCGCCTCGTCTCGCATTGGAACGAGCCCGGGCGGGGTGAGCGAAGGTTGCTCTCGCTGCTTCGCGGGCATCGCATGAAGTGCCTGCTGCGGCGGATGCTGGACGAGACGGAGTTCCTCTCGGATTACGGCGTGCGCTCGCTGTCGCGCCATCACCGTGATCATCCCTACATCTTCGAGGGCGAGGGAACGACGCTCCGCGTTCGCTACGACCCGGCCGAGTCCACGACGACCTGCTTCGGCGGCAACTCGAACTGGCGCGGCCCAATCTGGTTTCCGGTCAACTATCTGATCATCGAGTCGCTGCAGAAGTTTCACTATTACTACGGCAACGACTTCAAGGTCGAGTGTCCGACGGGATCGGGGAAGATGTGCACCCTCGAAGAGGTGGCGCAGGAGCTCACGCGGCGGCTGACGAAGCTGTTCTTGCGCGGATCCGACGCTCGCCGTCCCGTGTTTGGCAGCGACCAGAAGCTCCAGCGCGATCCGCACTTCCGCGACTACGTCCGCTTCTCGGAGTACTTCGATGGGGATACCGGCCGCGGGCTCGGCGCGGAGCACCAGACGGGCTGGACCGCACTGGTGGCGAAGCTATTGCTGAGGCGGGACCCGGGGTAGCGCCGTTCGCGACCCAGGCCTAGAGCTAGGGCTGGGTCGTCCCGCTGCCGTCGCAGCTCTGCCCGAGGTCCTTCAGCACGTCGCAGACGGTCGGCGCCCGAGGCGCTTCCGCGCTGGCCGGCGGGTCCTTCTCCGCCGAGGCGGGCACGAGCGTTCCGCGCGCGGTCGCGAGCAGCGCCATGCGCATGCGCACCGCATCGGGCACCACCGACGTGAGCAGCGCAAGCTCGCCGCTCACCTGCGCGGCGGCGAGGCTGGTTCCGTTCACGAAGGCGAAGGAGTTGCCCGGCGTGGTGGAGAGCACCTCGACGCCCGGTCCGGCGAGAGAGACCCAGGGGCCGTGATTTCCTTGCGCGAAGGGCTGCCCGGCCGGATCTAGCGCGCCGACGCCGACCACGCCCGGATATGCCGCGGGATAGGTTGGCAGCGAGCTGCCGCCGTTGCCGGCGGCCGCGACGACCACCGCGCCGAGCTCGAGCAGGCGCGTCACGGCTCGCTGCAGCAGCGGATCGGGTGGCCCTGCCAGCGAGAGGTTCAGGATCGTCGCCTCTTGCTTCCACGCTTCGTCGATGCCGCGCAGCACGTCGTAGAGGTCGCATTCGTCACTGCTGCCATCTCCCACCGGCGTACACACAGGAATTGCCATCAGGTCCGCGCCCGGTGCCACTCCCACGATGCCGAAGGCGTTGTTCTCGATGGCCGCGATCAGGCCAGCCATGAGCGTGCCGTGGAGAGCGGGGGCTGCGGGTGGGCCACCCTCGAGCGGCAGCACGCGCACGCGGACGAGCTCGCGGTGCGTGATGTCAGGCGCTGAGTCGAGCAGCGCCACGCGCACGCCGTGGCCATCGGTTCGGCCGCGCGCCTGCATCACACCGAGCTGCGCCAGCCCGAGCTGGAACGGCAGGTACGGGTCGGGCCCCTGCGTTTTCGGCGGAGCTGCGGCGCGAACCTTCGCCGCCGAGGTGCGGTAGCGGCTGTGGGGCAGGACCAGGGCCGGCGGTGCGACGCGCGGCAATAGATCCTGCGGCGTTGCGTCGCGCGGACCGCGCACGCGCACGATGGTTGCGCAGAGTACCGGGCTCCAGAAGGAGTCTACGATCTTCGCGCCCGCGCCGAGCGTGAAGTCGTCGGCCAGCTTGCCGCTCGGAAGCTTCGGCAGCACCAGCAGCGCCTCGCCAGAGGCGCGGTTCATGACGGCGGGCTGACGGCCCTCGGGGATGCGGATGATGGCGCCGTCCACGCCCTGGTTCTGGACGAGCTTCGGGTCGAGGCGCGGCGGCGCAGCCGGCTGCACGCCCGGCGTGTCGAGGGCTCCCGCCGCGGGCCCCGCGCCTGCGCCGGCCGCAGCCGCTGAAAGCGAGAAGGCCTCGCAGCTCGCGTCGGCGGCGCTAGCGCGGGATGCGAGGCAGAGCGAGAGGGCGAACACTGCCGCGAGGGCAGGTCCTAAGAGGCCCCTCGATCGACACTCAGAGGTGTAGCGCTTCAGCATAGCTCGCAATGCCACCCTCCTTCGCGCGCAGCAGCGCGGCGGCGGCGGCCGCGTCCGCGCCGGCGGGCAGCCGGACCCGATAGCGTCCGAGAGTGCCCTCGGGCCCTCCGATGACTTCGCCTTCGATCTTGCGCAGCGCCGTGCGCAACTCGGCGGCGCTCACCTCCTCGCGCGGGATCATCTCGATCAGCGGACCGACCGCGCGCACCGCCTCGGGAGCGGCCGCCGTGTGGTAGGTCTCGTTGCCGAGAAGGCGGGGCAGGCTGAGGGTCGCCAGCGCTCCGACGCCAGCGGCCAGGGCGAGCGCGGCGGCGAGGGCGAGCCGTCGCGGGCCGCTGCGGCGGGCGGCCGTCGCGGGCCGGGCGGGCGCAAGGCCCATCCCCCGGTGCCTGGATGCGCTCCCAGCCATCTCGCTGCGGTCGATGCGGTCGAGCACCCGCGCCAGCACCTTCGCTGCCGGCGGCAGATCCACGTTCTCCGGAGGCTCGAGGTTCCCGAGCAGGGCGTGGATCTCCTCGCGGCAGGTGGCACAGGAGGTGGCATGGGTCTCGACGGCGCCCCGTTGGGAGTCCGAGAGGGGCCCGTCGGGATACCACGGGATCAGGGCCAGGACGTCCTGCGGGCACGCTCCTTCTTGGCTTTCGGCTTCCAGCATCATAGGTCCTCCCTGCCCCCCGGTTCATCGACTCCCTGGAGCAAGCGTCGGAGCATCGATCTCGCCCGGGAAATCCGGGTCTTCACCGTCCCCTCGGCCACGCCCAGCCGGGCCGCGATCTCGCCGTATCCGAGCCCCTCGACGAAGGCCAACTCGACCACCTTGCGCTGGCCCTCCGGCAGGATCAGGAGGGCTGCCTTCACCTGGCTGACGCGTTCCCTGGCTGCCAGGGCGTCTTCGGCATCGAGCGGGTCCGGCATCGCTTCGAGAATCTCGGTCTCGGTCGAGACGACGGCCGATCGCTTGCTGCGCCGGGCAGCCCGCGACGCCGCCAGGCACTTGAAGTGGGCGATGCCGAAGATCCAGGTCGTCACCCGCGACTCTCCGCGGAAGCGGCCTGCGTTTTTCCAGAGTTCGACGAAGACGTCCACCACGGTCTCCTCGGCGAGCGACGGATCGCGGAGCCGTCGCAGGACGAAGCCATAGACTCGGGGGTAGAGCCGGTGATGAAGCGTTTCGTATGCGATCCGGTCACCCTTCGCGACGCGGCTCAGCAGGGTCGCGACCTGCTGATCCGCCTCGTCGAGGGGCTGCTGCTCGCGCTCCATCCAGGCCCCGCTGGGTGAGTGGCCCTCGGCACGGGCCCGGTTCCCGGGCCAGCCTACCCCATCCGGGGTTCTCGGCGGACGATCATCATGAGAAGGGTGAAACCCCGAGAGAGCAGGCCGTCAGAGCCTGGTGCAGGG
>CAYGXT010000244.1:0-5385 GCA_964353695.1 uncultured Myxococcaceae bacterium | reverse complement strand
CAGCCTCCAGCAGCCCGGCCTCGCCCGCGGCCGAGGCCGTGGCCTCGGCGAAGGCCCGCGTATGCAGCTCGAGCCCAGTTCCGATCGGGAAGTTCGGGTGGATCGTCGGCACCACCCGCGAGACGTGAGTGATGTCGCTCGAGCCGATGTTGGCGTCGGGCGCGTGGTCCGTCTCCTCCAGGCCGAGGCGCGCGAGCTGGCGCCGGTAGACGTCGGCCAGCGCCAGGTTCGGACGCATGGGCGGCGACGCGCCCGGGAGCTCGATCACTTCGAGCCTGGTTCCAGACGCCTGCGCCGCGCCCCGTGCGCAGGCCTGCACTCGCGCGGTGACACTGTTTAGCGTCGATTCCTCGAGGGCACGCACCCAGACGCGCGCGGCACCGCGCTCGGGGATCACGTTCGGCGCCCGGCCACCGTCGGTGACGATGGCGTGGATGCGCGCGCTGCGCGGGAGCTGCTGGCGCAGCAGGCCGATGGCGACGAGGAGCTGCACCACACCGTCGAGGGCGTTGATCCCTTCCTCGGGGTAGGCCGCCGCATGAGCCGCCCGGCCATGGAAGACGAAGTCGAGCTTGCAATTGCCGAGGAAGAGCCGGTGAGCGCGCCGCATGTCGGAGGCGTGGGCCATGAGCGCCGCGTGCACGCCCCCAAAGACGCCGGCCTCCACGAGCCGACGCTTGCCGAGGCCGATCTCTTCCGCCGGGCAGCCCACCACCAGCAGCTCGAGCTGCTGGGGCGGCAAGACCTCCGCCAGCGCTGCGGCCGCCAGCAGGCTTGCCGGACCCGAGAGGTTATGACCGCAGGCGTGGCCGATCTCGGGCAGCGCGTCCATCTCGGCGAGCAGGGCCAGGCGGAGAGGAGCATCCTGGCTCCCGTGCCTGGCTACGAAGGCCGTCTCGAGGCCGGCGCTGCCGGTTTCGACGGCGAAGCCGTGCCCCGCGAGCCAGGTGCGGTAGCGCTCGCTGGCGCCGTGCTCCTCGAGGGCGAGCTCGGGATGGGTCGTCATCCAGCGGGCCAGCGCCATGGCCGCGGGCGCCTCCCGTTCGATCGCGGCCAGAAGGCGCCCAGTCTCGGCGTCGGCCTCGGAGCCGGCCTGGGGATCGCGGCTCTCCATGGCAGTTCTCTCGGCTGTCATGAATGCCTACTGAAGCAGGCTACGCTGCGTACGAGGAGGAGCAATGCCCGGATTCGTGATCCGCTGGCTGATCGTGGCGCTCGGGCTCTGGGTGGCCGAGCAAATCCTGCCCGGCATCGAGATCACCGACGTCCCTACGCTGCTGCTCGCCGCTGCTCTGCTCGGCTTCGTGAACGCCGTCGTGCGCCCGCTGATCGTCATCCTCACGTTGCCGATCACGCTCGTGACGCTCGGATTCTTCTTGCTGGTGATCAACGCGCTCATGCTAGAGCTGGTCGCGGCCCTGCTCCCGAATGTGCACGTGGCCGGCTTCTGGGACGCCTTCCTCGGTTCCCTCATCATCAGCATCACGGGCTGGGCGGCCTCGTCCCTGATCGGGCCGTCGGGGCGCGTGGAGGTGCTGGTGATCGAGCGCCGCGGCTAAGCGGCGTCGAGCAGAAGCCGGTCTACGGATTTCCGTACCGGCCGAGATCGTACAGGCCAGCCTCTGTGACACTCTGTCTCCGCAGGTCATTCTGAAGCCAGTCGAGCGTCTCCCAGATTCGGCTGCTGGTTCTCCGCACGCCAAACAACTCCACCAACCCGCTGAGCTCCGAATCCGACGAGACCTGCCTCAGGGCTTCCACGAACTCGGCGACCTCGGCCATCTTCACCTCGAAAAAGAAGTTCGGATAGCTCCCGAGTTGCCCGCGGATCACCGAGAGCGTGTCCTCCTGCGGCAATCGGCGTTCATCTTCCCCGAACATGAACGCTACATTGGTATGCGCATCGTTGTGCACCAGCGTGTAGACGAGATCCCGCTTTCCCGTGTCGTCCAACCGAACCCGGAGCAGCGCTACCTCCGGCATCCGCGCGACCCATGCCCCCCGCACGGACGCGAGTTTCTGGAGGTCCCGCTCGACGGCCCGTTCCGCGGCCGTCGCTCCGGCGCGGTTGCATGGCGGCATCGCACAGCGGTTGATCGTATCCGGCGGCCCCGCAACCGCGGGGGAGCGCCCGAGGACCTGCTCGAGAAGCTCCGCCTTCACGTCCTTCCCGACGAACCGCACCTGCGTTCCGTGATCCATCCCATGCAGCCGATTCGCCAGGAAATAATCCACCTGCCGCGTCGCCCCGACGTACCACGACGCCCGAATCTGCTCCCTGCGGTCGGATGGGAGGAACTGGAGGAAGAGGTTCTCCGACTGCATGCGCAGGTGGTCCATGTAGAGGCGCGTCGCCAGCTGATGTCCCACGGCACCGAAGACGTCGTAGCCCGCGACGAGGTTGTAGTAGATTCGCTCGAAGATCGGGTAGTCCATGATCCAGGCAGTCTTCGGAATCTCGCCAAGGAAGCCCTTCACGACGCTCGCGTTGTCGAAGTTGCGAATGACGGTGAGGAGGGCATTGCGATTCCCTCCGTCACCGTCCCACACCCAGTCGAGGGCAGGACCGCGGCGCTCGCGGTCGGCCTCGTCATAGAAGCGCTCGCGCTCGTCCAGATACTTGCGCTGCTTCAGGTTGTACTCGAGCCAGAGCTCGCCTGGCAGCGAGGTGCCGGCATGCTCCGCGGGAAGGCTCAGCAGGCTCTTCGTCCTCTCGAGGTACGCGGGGCTCGTGACGGAGAGGTCGCGGTCGGGATCGAGGAAGGCCACCCAGAACTGATCCTCGATCACGTCCACGGCAACCTGACCGCGGCATACCGGGCCGCGGATGAAGGTCATGACGAAGTATTGCGCGTCGTCGAGCAGAAACTGGTATCGGCTGCGCGTGGGGATCTGCTCGAAGGCGACGAAGGGGTTCGAGGCCTCGTCGGCCGCGTAGCTCGGAAAGCGTGTCGGGCTCCAGTCTGCGCCGAGGAAGAGCTCGCGCAAGCGCGCCATCCTCGCGGTCGAGAGCGGGTATACGATGTGGGTCTTGTGAAGGATGGTCGATTCGATGGGTTGCAGGCGGTAGAAGACCGGGCCTTCGGGATCGTCGTAGGGGCGCACTGTCGAGATCTCGCCGATGGCCTCGCCCTGCGGCGTGCGCGAGCGCACGACGCGGAAGAACGGGCCGGCAGGCAAATCGTCGAAGTAGAGGTGCGCGACGAACCAGTGCTCGTAGAGATAGCGGGCGACGATGCGCTCCTTCAGCGAGCTGCCGTTCAGGAAGCCCTCCCAAACGGCGAGCTGCTCCCGCGCGCGCAGCGGCAGCGGCTGCACCGCCTCCGGCAGTGGTGCCCCCTGCTGCACCCACGATGCGAGGACGCGGAGCTCGTGATCGGGGAGCGGCGCCATGGCATAGGGCATACCGGCTTGAGGATGCTCACGAGCATAGGCGCCAAACTCGCCGGGCATGGTGCAGCTGAGCTTGCGGTTGATGTCGAGGCCGACGCTCTCGGGGATGCGCTGTCCGATCGGGAACGGATTCGCCCTGCCGAGGGCGAGCATGCGGAGCAGGAGGGCATCGAAGGCCGTCGGCGGACCGGCGCCAGTGGCCGGTTTCACGCCACTCGCTTCGGCTTCGCCCAACACGGAGAAGAAGCCCTTCGCGCGCCACTGCGCCGTGGTATGTGCGTCGATCCCGAGCCGCGTGGGCTTCATGCGGAAAAGCCGGGTCGTATCGTAAAGGGTCTCTTTGCTGGCGCCGCGCGCGATGCCGTCGCTTGAGGAGAGCAGGAGCTGGCACGGAGCGTCGTAGCAGCCATGGCATACGACGCAGCGGCTCTCGAGCACGGGCTTCACGTCGGTCTCGAACGTGACTGGCTGCTCGAGCGGAGCGATCGCCGGCAGCACCGGCGCGGTCGTCATGGAGTCCGGCCCGCCGAGCCCGCTGGGCGGCGTGCAGGTGGCAACGCCGGTCGTGGCGAGCAAGAGGGCCGCAAGAGCGAGGAACGAACTGCGAAGGCGCATGGGGATCATCCTGGCGTGTGGGTTGCCGCGCAGGGTATCGCCGGCGCTGAGCGCCGCCGAAGGCCGCTCCTATCGGCGGGGCGTCGGCCCCTGCAGCGGCTGCCCGAGGCTACGCCGGAGCCCCGCACCCCCCACCCGGCGGAGCGCTTCTTCACGTAGGCCCCCTGTTGGAGAGCCTGCCCTCCGATGGCGGCTTCAAGTAGTCTCGTCGGCCAGCGAAGCGGAGGCTCGGCCGCAGATGCGATTCACGGGGGGGCGATGAACGATCGACGGGTCGTGCCGCTGGTGTTCCGCGTCTACGACGCCGTCCCCTTGGCCCCCGTCTGGGTGGGGCTCGGCCTGCTGCTGCTGCTGCTCGCCGGCAGCGCCGTACTCCTCGCGCTGCTCGGGCTTCCCTTAGGACAGCACCTGCTGGGCGACCTCGACCTCGTGCAGTTCGCCATGCTGGCCTATGGGCCCACGGCCGCCGTGATCTCGCTGCGTGCCGCCCAGCGGAATCTGCGCGCGCTCGCGCCGACCCTCGATTGCAGCGCCGAACTGTTGGAAGCGGAAGTAGAGCTGCTCGCGAGCGTGCCGCTTCGCTGGTTCCGACTTTCGCGTCTCACCTGCATGGCGCTGGGCGTAGGCTTCGTGTTCCTGACCGGCACCTGGGACAAGGGACGCCCCCCGCTCGGCGATCCGCTGCTTACGTGGGTCGCTCTCCTGAGCGGCCTCCTCGGCTGGGCACTCGGCGCCACCATACACCTCGAGATCGCTCACGGGCTCCAGTTCGGCCGCATCGGCGCCAGCCTCGCGCGTGTCGAGCTGCTCGACGAATCGGCGTTGCATGCGTTCGGCCGCCAGGGCCTGCGTGGCGTCGCCGTGCTGCTCGGAGTGAGCATGCTGTTCTCGATCCTCTTCTTCGCGCCGTACGGGCGCGCGTCGGGCACCTTCTTCTCGCTCGCCTTCGCGGCCATGGCGGGCCTCACACTCTGGCTGCCGGCGCGCGGCGTGCACGCTCGGATCGTGACGGCGCGCGACGACGAGCTTGCGCGCGTGAATGCCGGCATCGTCCGCGCGCGTGAGGCGAACCTCGCTTCCACCGGCACGGTGGATGCCAGGCTTTCGAATCTGCTTGCCTATCGCGCGCTGCTGGCCGGCGTGCGCACCTGGCCCTTCGATCTCTCCACCTGGGTGCGCTTCGCGGTCTACGTAATGCTCGGCCTCGGCTCCTGGCTCGGGGGCGCCCTGGTGGAGCGGCTGCTCGGGCGCGCCCTCGACTCCTGATCGCCAAGCGACGACGCTTGAGTGACGGATGATTCGCGACGAAGCATGTCCTCGCTCGCCCAGAGGAGACCCAGCTCCGTCTCTACTGCTAGTGCAAGGCGCTTGGCAGGG
>CAYGXT010000243.1:0-5385 GCA_964353695.1 uncultured Myxococcaceae bacterium | reverse complement strand
GCGCGCCGACTCGACCTTCACCAGCATGTTGGCGCACTTATGTTTGATCGCCTGGAAGGAGCCGATCGGGCGCCCGAACTGTACGCGGCCCTTTGCATACTCGACCGAAAGGTCGAGGCAGCGCTGCGCGCCTCCGACCTGCTCTGCCGCGAGGCCGATTGCAGCGCGGTCGAGAATCTTGGCGAGCACGGCAGCGCCATCACCGTCCCTGGCCATCCGCGAGGTAGCGGGAAGGCGAACATCGTGCAGCTCGATCTCCGCGATGCGGCGGGTAGGATCCAAAGTCGGGACCGCCCGGCGCACGAGCCCCTGGGCGTCCCCGGGCACGAGGAAGAGCTCGATGCCCGCCGCGCCGATCGTCCCGAGCGCGCGCGTGGCGACCACGATCGCGTCCGCATCTGCGCCGTCCACGACCGTGCGCTTGCGTCCGGAAAGGACGAAGCTCTCGCCATCGCGGCGAGCCGTTGCGTGGATCTGCTCGGGGCCCGGGTCGCGTGCACTCTCTGCCCAGGCCAGGGTCACGATGGCGCGGCCCTCGGCGATGCCGGGCAGCCATTCGGCCTTCTGCTCCGCACTGCCGGCGAGAAGCAGCGCGTTTGCGCCGAGGCAAATCGTCGAGAAGAGCGGGGCGCAGAGCAGCGCCTCTCCCGTGAGCTCGAAGAGGGCGACGACCTCCACCCAGCCGAGCCCGAGTCCGCCGTACTCCTCCGGCACCAGGATCGCCGGCCAGCCGAGCTCGCTGCCGATGCGCTTCCAGACGTCGGGGTCGAAGCCGCGCTCCGTCTGCATCGCTCGACGCACGGCCTCGGAAGAGGAGTGCGTTGAGAGAAAGCCACGCACCGCCTCGCGAAGCTGCTCCTGCTCTTGCGTAAAGGCGAAGTGCATGCGAATCAGGCCCTGCTGCTGCGGATCACGTTCCGTACACCTTCTGTTGCGGCACGGCTTTCGCCAGCAGCTCGTGCACGGCAGCGCCGACCTCAGCCGCCTCCCACCGCGTGCCGCGGTCGACCTTCGGGCCGGTCCGCCAGCCGTCCGCTAGGCTGATCATCCCGCCCGCAATCTCGAAGACGCGGCCTGTCACGTCTCGCGACTCGGCGCTCCCGAGCCAGACGACGAGGGGGGAGACGTTCGCAGGGTCCATGGTGTCGAAGCCGCTCTCGGGCTTCTTCATCATGTCGGCGAAGACCGTCTCGGTCATCCGCGTACGGGCCGACGGGGCGATCGCATTGGCCGTCACGCCGTAGCGTGCGAGCTCTGCGGCCTGTACCAGCGTGAGCGCCGCGATGCCGCCCTTGGCAGCAGAGTACGCGCTCTGGCCCACACTCCCCTGAAGTCCCGCGCCCGAGCTCGTGTTGAGAATGCGGGCATCGACCGCCTTGCCGGCCTTCGACTGATCGCGCCAGTGGGCCGCAGCGTGGCGTGACACGCAGAAGTGACCCTTGAGGTGCACTCGCATCACGGCATCCCATTCATCTTCGGCAGCGTTCGCGAACATCCGGTCCCGGACGACTCCCGCGTTGTTCATCACGACGTCTAGCTGCCCGAACGCATCGAGGGCCGCCTTCACGAGAGCGCCTGATTGCTCCCAATCTGCGATGTCGGCGGCGCTCGCGATCGCCTCGCCCCCCATGCTGCGGATCTCGTTCACGACCTCCGCCGCCGGTCCCTCCGAGGGTTCCCGGCCATCGAGCGAGACGCCGAAATCGTTGACGACAACTCTTGCCCCCTGCCTCGCGAACTCGAGCGCATGGGCGCGGCCGAGGCCGCGGCCCGCGCCCGTGACGATCACCACCCGTCCCTGACAGATCCCGGTCATGTTGAACTCCTCAGGAAAGCCGCTCGAGGATCGTGACGTTGGCCTGTCCGCCGCCCTCGCACATGGTCTGCAGGCCGAACCTCGCGCCCGTACGCTCGAGTTCGTGCAGCAGCGTCGTCATGAGGCGCGCGCCGGTAGCGCCAAGGGGGTGGCCGAGAGCGATGGCGCCGCCGTTCGGGTTCACCTTCGCCGGGTCGGCGCCCGTCTCCTTCAGCCAGGCCATCACGACGGGCGCGAAGGCTTCGTTGATCTCGATGCTGGCGATCTCGCCGATGCGCATCCCCGTCTTCTCGAGCGCGTAGCGGGTCGCGGGGATGGGCGCCGTGAGCATCCAGATCGGATCGGCGCCTCGGCAGCTCAGGTGGTGGATTCGCGCGCGGGGCCTCAGGCCGTGCTGCTTCACGGCCTGCTCGGACGCGATCAGCAGCGCGGCCGCGCCGTCGGAGATCTGGCTCGACGCAGCCGCCGTAAGCCGGCCCCCCTCGGCGAGGGGTTTGAGTTTCGCCATCTTCTCGAGCGAGGTATCCCGCCGCGGCGCTTCGTCGCGGCTCACGCCCTCGATCGGGACGATCTCTCGCTCGAAGCGACCTTCGTCGATGGCAAGGATCGCGCGGCGGTGACTCTCGAGCGCGAAGCGCTCCATGTCCTCGCGGGAGCAGTTCCATTTCTCGGCGATCATCTCCGCGGAGCGGAACTGTGAGACCTCCTGCGTCCCATAGCGTGCGATCCATCCTTTGGAGCCGCTGAAGGGATCGCCGAATCCGAGCGGCTGCCCGGCGAGCATCGCCGACGAGATCGGGATGGCGCTCATGTTCTGGACGCCACCCGCGATGACGAGGTCGCTCGTCCCGCTCATCACTGCCTGCGCAGCGAAGTGGACTGCCTGTTGCGATGACCCGCACTGTCGGTCCACCGTCACTCCCGGGACGTCGTCCGGAAGCCCGGCGGCGAGCCAGCAGGTTCGAGCGATGTCGCCGGCCTGCGGACCGATGGTGTCGACGCAGCCGAAGACCACGTCCTCGACCGCGCGCGGGTCGATGCCCGTCCGCTCGACGATCGCAGAGAGTACGTGGGCTCCGAGATCGGCGGGATGGATCAGAGCAAGCCCGCCGCCTCGGCGTCCGACGGGGGTGCGGATCGCGTCGATGATGTAAGCGTCAGCCATCTAGTCATCTCCTGCGAAGGTGTTTCCGGGTCCGATCTGCGCGCCGTCCGCGAGCACTGCCGCGGCTACCCGCGCGCGGTGAAGAGGGCCGCCGCCCCAATCGAGATCGAGGCTCCAGGCGCGCCGCATCCAGAGGTGGAGGTCCTGCTCCCAGGTGTAGCCAATCGCGCCGTGCACCTGGAGGGCGGTGCGGGCCGCCAGAAGGGCCGCCTCGGTCGCCGCCAGCTTCGCGTGGGAGACGTGCACGGCCCGCATTTGCAAGCCACGCGCGACCGAGTGCGCGGCGCGGTAGACCACGGGCCGTGCATACTCGAGCCTCACGCTCACGTTTGCGAGCATATGCTTCACGGCCTGAAACGATCCGATCGGTACGTCGAATTGCTTGCGCTCTCGAGCATGGGCGCAGGCCATCTCGACCAGCTTGCTCGCGACGCCGATCGCCTGCGCGGCGGCCGCCAGCGCGCCGCGGTCGAGAGCGGCGGCGAGGACGCGCTGCGCAGCCTCGGCCTTTGCGACGAGCGTCGCGGGGGAGGGCGAGAAACGAACCTCGAAGATCCTGCGAGACGGGTCGTTCGCGATCCGCCGCACGATCGTCGCAGCGGCCGGGGCCACGGCGTGAAGCTCGTCACCGCTCGGGAGCAGCAGCAAATCCGCCAGGTCGGCGTCGGCCACGAACGGAAGCGACGGATGCCCGACGGCAACCAGAGCCTCGCCCGCCGCGATGCGCGCAAGCCAGCTCTCGCCGGGAGCCTCCGATCCAAGATCCGCCAGCAGCTTTGCGCCGACTGCGGCGGTCGAGACGAGCGGCCCAGCAAAGGCCGCGCGGCCGGCCTCCTCGAGGAGCAGCACGAGATCGATCTCGTCCCGGCCGAGCCCTCCGTGCTCCTCGGCGATGAGGAGTCCGGGCACGCCAAGATCGGTGAGGGCGCGCCAGAAAGCTTTCGAGTGGCCGGTCTCGGTCTCCCAGAGCCCGCGCACGAACGCGGGCGGGCACTCCTTCGCCAGAAAGTCCCGCAGCGCGCTCTGGAAGAGAAGCTGGTCCTCGGTGAATCCGAACCTCATCGCTCGCTCCGCGGCAGGCCGAGGATCCGCTCGGCGATGACGTTGCGCTGGATCTCGTTCGTTCCGGCGTAGATGGGACCGGAGAGGGAGAAGAGCCAGCCGTCGAGCCAGCCCCCGGCCCTACGGGCCGCCGATGCCTCGGGGAGCAGATCCGCGCGGTCTCCGAGAATGCGGAGCGCGGTCTCATGCATGCGCAGGTCGAGCTCCGACCAGAAGATCTTGTTGAGGCTCGCCTCGGCTCCGATCTTTCCGCCCGCGAGCAGGCGCGAGACCGTGCGATAGGTGTCGAGAGCGTAGGCCTCGGCATCCATCCAGCAGCGGACGACCTCGTCGCGCAATACGGGCTCGCAGTGGGCGACGTTCTCGCGGTAGAGGGCGACGAGCCGGCGCGCGGTTTCCTGAAAGCGCGCCGGGCTCCGAAGCATGAGGCCGCGTTCGAAGCCGGCCGTTGCCATCGCGACGTTCCAGCCCTTGCCCTCTTCGCCGAGGCGGCTCGTGGCAGGCACCTCCACATCGTCGAAGAAGATCTCAGAGAACCCGGTCTCGCCGTCGAGCTGCGCGATCGGCCGCACCGTGACGCCCTTCGCGATCAGCGGCACCAGCACGAACGTGAGCCCGCGGTGCCGCTCCGAGGTCGGGTCGGTGCGGAACAGGCCGAAGGCCCAGTCGGCGAATGCGCCGCGCGAGGCCCAGGTCTTCTGGCCATTGATCACATAGACATCGTCGCGCCGGATCGCGGTGGCCTGGATCGCGGCCATGTCGCTCCCGGCATTCGGCTCGCTCCAGGCCTGGCACCAGACCTCCTCGCTCGATGCGATCTTCGGCAGGAAGCGCGCCTTCTGCTCGGCCGTTCCATACTCCATGATCGTCGGGCCGAGCAGGAAGAGGCCATTCTGGTTGACGCGCCGCGGCGCGCCCACGCGGTAGTACTCCTCTTCGAAGACGAGCCACTCGAGAAGATTCGCGCCCCGGCCGCCGTACTCGACGGGCCATGAGACCATCGCCCAGCCGCCGTCGTCGAGCATCTTTTCCCAGTCCCGGTGCGCTGCGAAGCCTTCGCGCGTGTCGAAGGAGGGCAGGGGCTGCTTGGGGACGTTCGCTTCGAGCCAGGCGCGGGCCTGGGCACGAAAGGCCTTCTGCTCGGACGTATACGTGAGGTCCATCGTCTAGCGCTTCTTCTCGTCGGAGAACGTGGCGTCTCGCTTCTCGACGAAGGCGTCACGCGCCTCCTGCGAGTCGGGCGAGGTGTAGAGCTCGAACGTGAAGCCCTGCTCGAAGCGGTAGCTCCGCTTGACGTCCAGCAGCTCGATGCCGTTGAGCGATTCCTTGGCCAGGCGCATCG
>CAYGXT010000242.1:0-5411 GCA_964353695.1 uncultured Myxococcaceae bacterium | reverse complement strand
CCTCGAGGCTACGCTCGAGAATGAGCTGCTGGCCGAGCGTGCCCGCGAGGTCGGTGAGCGGCTGCGCGCGCGCAGCGCCATCGACACGAGCACTGTCCTCGCCGACTGAACAGGGCCTGGCTCTCGAAAACCCGGCCGCCCGATAAGCCGGCGGACGCCCCCTCCGACCCGGCTTTCCCAGTTGGTTTGAGATCGACGCGGCGAGCCCACCCCCGCGGCCTTCCAGCAGCGTGCCTCGCTCCGGATTAGCGCCATGCCAGCGTGCGCTAACGTGCTCCCCGCCGCAGTACTGAAGGAGCGAGATGGCGAGACCTGTCTTGCGCGTCCGGATCGCAGCGGGTGCGGCGTTGGCGCTGGTGACCGCAGCGCTTGTGGCCATCGGCATTCAGGACCATTCCGATGCCCTCCCGCTCGGCCTTTTCAACGAGCGCGTACAGACGTATCGCTGGCTGTCCCATCTGTGCCTGGCGCTGCTCTCATTCGCGGCTTGCGTCTTCGCGCTCGAGCTCGGCCGTGGCCGCACTCTGGCGGTCGGCTCGTTTCTGCGCCGGATGGGCTTCTCGCTGCTCATGCTCGAGACACTCGTCTTCGGTATCGATCGCTACGTGAGCCGGAGCCCCACCGCGCGGATCGGTGGGCCGTACTTCGAACGCGCGAATCAGGCGGGCGAGTATGTGTTCTTGGGTCGCGCGCACGCCGGCTCTCCCTACGGCTTCCGCTCGGCGGTTCCCTTGCCTCCCAAGTCGAGCAACACGCGCCTGCTATTCCTGGGCGACTCCTACACCGAAGGCAGTGGCCGCAGCTTCGCCTGCAACTACCCTGAGGTGGTCGAGCGCAGTCTGCGCGAACGCGTCGGCCCCGGCGTCGAGGTGATGAACGCGGGCGTCAGCGGCTACGGCCCGCGCGAGGAGGCGAAGCTCCTGCGCCTGCTCGTTGGCGACGGCTTCCGCGCGAATGCGATCGTGCTGAGCGTCTTCCTCGAGAATGACGTGACCGACAATCTGCCCGGCACGGATCGGCGCGTGATCGCGGGCATGAACGAGCGTCTGCCATCCGATTGGTTCCTGCGCGCGTTCCACCCGCTGAACGCGCGCGTGTTTCGCTACGCAGTGGTGCTCTGGCGACTCGGGACATTCTCGAGCGAGGAGCGCAACGCCGCGGAACGCGAGGACGGCGTCTGTCTCACCAGCGCCGAACCGTTTCCGAAACCGCTGTCGAACCACCTGCACGAGTACGTGATGCGTCGCGTTGCGAGCAGCCGGCGCGTGCTCGCCCATCCACACGGAACGGCCGAGCTCGTCGCTGCGGTGCGCGACATCCAGGCCGAGGCGCGAACGCTCGGCGTGCCGCTCGTGGTCGTGCTGTTTCCGGACCGCGTCCTTGCGGATGCCGAGCTGCGTGCGGAGTTCCCGCCTGATGTCGGAGAGAGCGACGCGCCGCTGCGCGTGCACGACGCAGTGGTCGCGGCGCTCGCGGGAATCCCGCTGATCGACGCGCTTCCGCTGCTCGCCAACCTGCCACGCGCCTACCGCGAGAACGACACGCACCTCTCGGACGCTGGCAACGTCGCAGCGGGCGAGTTCGTCGCGGCGACCCTGGCCGAGCTTCTGCCGCAGCTCTCCGCGTACGCGTCCGGGTCGGCACCCGAGTGAGCCTGCTCGACGAGTGGGGGCGCTAAGTGTGCGAAAACACGGTGCCAACTCGCAGGCTCGAACCACGGGACTTCCAATCTGCTATCCGATTGCTGCAATGAACCGATCCGGAGGAGTTCCATGTCGTCTCACCAATCCCTCGCTGCCATCCTGCTGCTCGCAGCCATCGGCCTCGTGCCGGGCCTCAGCCATGCGGAGCAGAGCGCACAGGCGCCCACCCCGGCCTCATCCAGCGAAGGGAGCGCGCAGGCAGGAGGCTGCGCCGCTCGCCATGCGGCGATGCACGGGGGCGAGAGTCCGGATGGCATGGCCTGCGACGTGGCGTCGTGCCCGAATGCGGCGGCGGGCGTTTCATGCCCCAAGAGCGCTGGCATGAACTGCGGCTGCACTGCGAAAGCCGAACCTACCGCGGACCCCGGGACGACAGCGAGCCCGAATCCGGAGGCTGGAGCGCCGGGAGCGACACCGTAGAGCGTCGCCTACTCCGAGAGAGCTTGCGCTAGTGCGCGGCGCCGGCGCCTGAGTCGCGCCCGGCGAAGGTGCGCAAGAGCAGGGCGAAGCTCACCACCAGGCCCGAGCCGAAGATCAGGCAGAGGAAGCCGAAGATCCCGATCAGCGCCTCGTTGTCCTCGATCCAGAAGCGGTGGAAGAGGCGCGCCATGATCGAGCCGATGGCGACGTAGAGGGCCATGGCAGAGATCCACTCGACGACCGACCGCGTACGGCTCGGCGCCATGAACGAAACCGTGAGCCAGCCGAGCGTGAGGACGATGCCCGCGCCCATCAGGAGCTGCCGATAGAGGGCGGCCTCGAACTCGCTCACGTCGTCTCCTCGCGCCGAAGCCGCGGCGCCCGAAACCGTATCGAACGCGTCGGCACCGCGCCGCCCGGGCTTTACCTGTCCCCGGGGATCGCGCGCCCCGGCCCCCTGCTGTCAGCGCGGCGATTCCGTATGCTGCGCAGGCCCCCCGTCAGAGAGGAACGCATGGCGGATCCCCTTCTCCGCACGCTCCGCGTGAGCAACCTGCACCGGCCCGGTGTGCTCGGGAAGCTCGCCACCGCCCTCGGCAGTGCCGGCGCCAACATCGGGGACATCCGGACGGTGCGATCCGGTCCGGATCACATCGTCCGCGACATCGACATCCTGGTCGAGGATGGGGAGGGCCTCGCCAGGGCCGTCGCCGGCCTTCAAGACCTCGAGAACATCGAACTGCTCGAGGTAATCGACGAGGTGCACGAGCTGCACATCGACGGCAAGCTTGAGGTACGGGCGACGCATCCCGTGCGCACGCTCCACGACCTGCGCCGCGTCTACACGCCTGGCGTCGCCGACGTGGTGCGGACGATCGCGGACGACCCCGACGCGGCCTACGTCTACACGATCCGCGGCAAGACGGTCGCCATCGTGACCAACGGCACGCGGGTGCTCGGGCTCGGCAACGTGGGCCCCCTGGCGGCATTGCCGGTGATGGAGGGCAAGGCCGCCCTGCTGCATCAGTTCGTCGGGCTCTCTGCCTTCCCGCTGGTGCTCTCCTCACGCGACCCTGAGACGATCGTGCGAACGGTGGAGCAGGTGGCGCAGGGCTTCGGTGCCATCCAGCTCGAGGACATCGAGTCGCCGGCATGCTTCGAGGTGGAGAGACGGCTGGTCGAGAGTCTCGAGATGCCGGTCCTCCACGACGACCAGCACGGGACGGCGGTTGCCGTACTGGCGGCAGCGCTGAACGCGTCGTCGCGCGCGGGCCTCGATCTCAGCACCGCGCGCATCGGCGTGATCGGGCTCGGCGCGGCGGGAACGGCCATCGCTCGCATGCTCGGCAAGGTGAGCTCGAAGCCGGTGATGGGCTTCGATCCGAACCCCGATGGCTTGGCCCGCCTGCGCGCTCTCGGCGGCGAGCCGGTGGCCGATCTACAGACGCTGATGGCGGCAGCAGATCTCGTGGTGGCCGTGACAGGACGCAAGGGCCTCATCCCCGCGAGCCTCGTGCGGCGTGGACAGGGCATCTTCGCGCTCACGAACCCGGATCCCGAGATCACCCCCGAGGATGCCCTCGCGGCCGGTGCGGCCTTCGCAGCCGACGGGCGCTCGGTGAATAACCTGCTGGGCTTCCCGGGCATCCTGCGCGCTGCGGTGGACTGTCGCGTCCGTCGCATCACGCCCTCCATGTACGTCGCGGCCGCACGAGCCATCGCCGCCATGGCGCAGAAGGACGAGCTCGTTCCGAACCCGCTGCGACTGGAGGTGCATCGTGCCGTCGCCCGCGCCGTCGCGCAGGCTGCCCAGACGGACGGGGCAGCCCGTCTGGCGATCCCCACGGACTACCAGCTCGAGCACCCCTACCAGGCCCTACAGCGCCGGGATTGAGTACCGCGTAACGAGCCATCGGTAGCGGATGGTCGGGGTGGTGGGATTCGAACCCACGACGCGGAACCCCCAAAGTTCCGGCTCTAGCCGCTGAGCTACACCCCGGTTCTACCGGCTTTTCGAGGACCATTGCCAAGATACCAGAGCGGCTTGCGCCTTGGAAGCCGGGGCGGTAGCCGGCCCGGTGGTACGTTCCGCGCGTGGGATCCATCCAGCGACTCTGGATCGAAGGGCTCAGGCCTCGAGTCCGCGACATGTTGGGGTCGACCGGCGAGCCTCGCTTCGTCGTCGCCGCCGCCGTGGTTGGCGTCCTCACAGGCCTGTTCTCGATCGCCTTCGCCGAGCTGATCCACGGCGTGCAATGGCTCGCCATCGGCGCACCGGACCTCGCCAGCTACGTGCTGCCGTGGGTGCCCCGCTGGCGCGTGCTGCTCGCGCCGACGGTCGGCGGCCTCCTCGTAGGCCTCGTCGGCCGCTACCTCTCGAGCGAGGTGCGCGGCCACGGCGTGCCCGAGGTGATGGAGGCCGTGGCCCTGCACGGCGGACGCATGCGCCGGCGCGTGGCCTTCACGAAATCGCTGGCCTCGGCGCTCACCATTGGCACGGGGGGCTCCGTCGGACGCGAGGGGCCGATCGTGCAGATCGGCGCAGCGGTGGGCTCGGCCAGCGGGCAACTGCTCGGGCTGCCGGCCGATCAGCTTCGGGCCCTCGCCGCTGCCGGGGCCGCCGGCGGCATCGCTGCGGCCTTCAACGCGCCCATCGCCGGTACCTTCTTTGCGCTGGAGGTGATCGCGCGCAACTTCTCCGCGCGGACCTTCGGTCCGGTCGTGCTCTGCGCCGTCTTCTCGACGCTCGTCTCACGCATGCACTTCGGAGACGATCCGGCCTTCGTGGTGCCGCCGATCCAGCTCGGCTCTCCCTGGGAGACGCCGCTGGCCGCCGTCCTCGGCATCTTCTGCGGAGTCGTGGCCGTCGTCTTCTGCCGCCTCCTCTCCCGCCTCGAGCGCGTCTTCGTGCGGATCCCCCTGCCCTTCGTGCTCAAGCCCGCCCTCGGCGGCCTGCTGGTCGGCAGCCTCGTGCTGATCTCGCCGCATCTGTACGGCATCGGCTACGAGACCATGGATTCGACGCTGGCCGGCTCGCTGCCCTGGCGCACGCTGGCGCTGCTGCTCCTGCTCAAGCCAATCGCCACCTCGCTGACGCTCGCCTCCGGCGGCTCCGGCGGCGTGTTCCTGCCGTCCTTGTACCTCGGCGGGCTCGTCGGTGGCCTGTTCGCGGCGGGGCTCACGGCGGCCCTCCCCGCCGCGACCTGGTCGGCCGGCGCGTGGGCGCTGGTCGGAATGGCCGGCGTCCTGGCCGGCACGTCGCACGCGCCCATCACGGCCGTGCTGCTC
>CAYGXT010000241.1:0-5443 GCA_964353695.1 uncultured Myxococcaceae bacterium | reverse complement strand
TAGAGCGCGTCCGAGGCCGCAGCATCCACCCGCAGGAAGGCGCCCGAGACGCTGCTCTCCTCCTGGAGCATCCGTGCGAGGGTGTGCGCTTCGAGGTAGACGTTGAGGCCGATCAGCTCGTCGGCGAGCACGGTCACGCGCACCGGGAGCACGGGCCTGCGGCCCTCCAAGACCTCGAGCGTCACGACGTCGCCGGCGCGGGCGTGGAGCAGCCGCGCGAGATGCGCGGTGAGCACGGCCCCCTCGGGCGGAATCGCCACCGGCCGGCCGTCTCGATCGACGACGCGGCGCAGTGATGGCGCCGCCGGCAGACCCAGCACCGCCACGCGCCGCGAGCGGTGCTCGAAGCGAACCCGCGCCGGAACGGCACGGTAGGGCTCGACCGCGAGCACCCCGGGCAGCGATTCGAGCTCGAAGCGAGCAGCGGACGAGAGGGGCTCGTGAAAAGACACGGCCACGTCCTCGCGCTGTGCAGAGCGGAATTGCACGTCCGCCAGCGTCTGGATGGCGTCGGAAAAGAAGCGGGCGATTACGAGGATCGCCACGGCCAGCGCAAGACCGAGTATCGAGAGCCCAGCGCGGACGGGCCGCCGCGAAAGATTGCGGGCGATCATGCGCGTAGGCGTCGCCAGGCGCCGGAGCAGGCCGGCCTGCTCGAGCCAGCCCGCCCGGAAGCGGGCCGGCGGCTCGGGCCGCATCGCCTCGGCGGGTGGCAGCGCCAGTACGCGCCGCACGGCCGAGAGCGCGCCGAGGGCTGCGGCGAGCGCGCTCACGCCCACGGCCAGCACGACCGCGCCGGCGCCTGGCTCGTAGGGGAAGGATGGGAAGTGATAGAACTCTCGGTAGACGCCGTTCACGAGCGAGCCTAACCAGAGCCCGAGCACGATCCCCAGCACGGCGCCGATCGCCACCGCCGTCATGGCGAGCAGCAGATAGTGGATCGCCACCGTTCGGTGTGGGTAGCCGAAGGCCTTCAGCACGGCGATCTGCTCGCGCTGCGTCGACACCAGCCGGGAGAGCACGATGTGGAGCAGGAACGCGGCGACACCGAGAAAGATGGCAGGGAGCACCGTTCCCGTGATGCGGTTCTGTGCGATCTCATCCGCCACGAAGCGGGCCGAAACCTGCTCTTCGCGACCGTAGGCGCCGAGGCCGCCATAGCGCTCGAGAAGATGATCGATCTGCGCGATCACCTCCGCCTCGCTCGCGCCGGGCACGAGCGAGACCGAGACATCGTCGAAGGCGCCGTCGAGATCGAAGGCCGGGCCGAGCGCCGCACGGCTCATCCAGATCACGCCGAAGCGCTGCGGGTCGGGGAAGAGATCCGCCGGACGGATCTCGTAGATGTACTCGGGAGAGAGCGCGATGCCGACGATGCGCAGCCGCTCCCAGCGTCCGTTCAGGATCGCACCGAGCGTGTCGCCGACACGCAGATTGTTCGCATGCGCGAACGCCTCGCTCACCAGCGCTTCCTCGCGTCGGGCCGGATCGAGCCCCCGCCCGCCGCGCAGGTGCACGGCGTTGAGCAGCGGCTGGTCTGCGTCGGGAAGAGACACGAGGCGCCCGGTCGCGGGCTCGTCGAGGCCCGGGACGTCGAGCGTCACGTCGGCGACGACGCGCGTCTCCACCGCCGCCACGCCCGGAAGCGCGGCGATCCTCGCCCGCATGGCCTCGGGTGCGCGTTTCAGCTGCGCGAACACGTCCGCGAAGCGGTAGCGCCCGTAGTAGTCGGCCCGGGCGCTCACCAGCGAGTCGTAGGCCGTGCGCGTCGTCACCACCGTCGCCACGCCGCAGGCCACGACCAGCGAAATCGCGGCCACCTGACCGCGCAGGTGCAGCAGATCGCGCAGCAGCTTGCGATCGAGAGCTTTCATGCGCCGGCTACCACTCGAGCTCCGCGGGGCAGACGCGGCGCTCGTTCCTGCGCGTCTCGACGATGGCGCCGCTGCGCATGCGCACGACCCTGTCTGCCATGCCGGCAATCGCGGCGTTGTGCGTGATGACGGCGGTGGTGGTGCCGAGCTCCTCGTTCGCCCGCGCCAGCACCTCGAGCACGATCTTGCCCGTCTCGCAGTCGAGCGCGCCGGTAGGCTCGTCACACAGAAGAACGTCGGGCCGCTTGGCGACGGCGCGTGCGATGGCCACGCGCTGCTGCTCGCCCCCCGAGAGCTGGGCCGGAAAGTGATCGAGACGGTCTCCGAGGCCGACCCGTTCGAGGGCCTCCTCGGGCGGCATCGGCCGTGGCGAGATCTCCGTCACCAGCGCGACGTTCTCGCGCGCCGTCAGGCTCGGGATCAGGTTGTAGAATTGGAAGACGAACCCAACGTGCTCGCGGCGGAAGCGCGTGAGCGCCTCCTCGCCGGCATTGGTGAGGTCGTGGTGCAGGAAGCGAACGCAGCCGCTGGTTGGAACGTCGAGCCCGCCCAGGATGTTGAGCAGCGTGGACTTCCCGCTGCCGGAGGGTCCTAGCAGCACCACCAGCTCGCCGCGGTAGAGGTCGAGATCCACGCCGGCGAGGGCGTGTACGACGACCTCGCCGACGACATAGGTCTTCGAGAGCCCCCGCGCCTCGAAAAGCGCCTCGGCCTCCGAGCCGCTCACGTTTTCCGCAGCCTCGGCAGGCGCGGGACCAACCTTCGCGAGCATGCCGGCGCTCCTCGGCCCAGACGCAACCAGATGGGTGCGCCGTCGGCAAGTGCCCCACGCAGCCGTACGAGAGCTTCGTGGCCAGCGTTCAGGGTGTGAGCGCTTTGAAGCGGACGCCGGTCAGGTCCTCCGACACCTGCCATAGGCGCGCCGCGACCTCGAGGTCGCGGGAGCGGCGGCTCGAGCCGACCCGCTTTGGATGTCCCCACAACTCGCCGGGACCGCCCGCGCCGTAGTACTCGCCGCTCCGCACCTCCTCTGCGGCGGCGGCGTAGAGAGTCGGCAGCGCACCCATCGCGGCGGGCTGTGCGAACAAGCGGTTGCCGAGCGCGACGAAGCGCTCGCCGAGCACCGATCCCTGCATGCGGGGCCCGGCGGCCTGCAGGTTCGTGGCGGCATAGCCCGGGTGTGCGGCCAGCGCTGTGAGATCGACACCGGCCTTCTCTGCTCGCCGTGCGAGCTCGTAGGTGAAGAGCAGGTTCGCGAGCTTGCTCTGGCCGTAGGCCTGCCACTTCGAGTAGCGCCGCTCGCTCTGCAGGTCGTCGAAGCGGATGCGGCCGATCCTGTGCGCGCCGCTGCTAACGCTCACCACCCGCGCTCCCGGTGTTGCGAGAAGGGTCTCGAGCAAGAGCCCCGTCAGCGCAAAGTGGCCGAGGTGGTTGGTGCCGAGCTGCATCTCGAAGCCGTCCGCCGTCCTGCGATAGGGCAAGGCCATGACGCCCGCGTTGTTGCACAGCGCGTCGAGGCGCCCATGCCGTTCGCGGAGTGCTGCCGCGAACGCGCGAACCGAGGCGAGATCCGCCAGATCGAGGCTCATGCTCTCGACTGAAGCTCGAGGCGCGCTGGTACGGATGTTCTCAAGCGCCGTCCGGGCCTGCGTGGCGTTGCGGCAGGCGATCACCACGTGGCCACCCTTGCGGGCGAGCTCCCGAGACGTCTCGAGGCCGAGACCGCTGTTGCCACCCGTGACCACGAAGACTCTCCCCGAGAGCTCGGGGAGGTCGGCTGCTGTCCACTTCGCGTTCTTCGGCATCCAACTCCTTTGGGAGGCGAGGGCCGCGAAACGTGCCCGCCCTCCGGGACATCCTACCCTTCCCGAGCGGAGGATCGACTCATGGCGTTTTTCTCGACCAGGCCCCGCATGCCCACCCCCGCCGAAGCGCTCCCCGGCCGTAGCGAGCGTATGCCTTTGCCCGAGAAGCATTTCGTGCTTGGGACGAGGCTGGCGCCGCCGTTTCCGGCCGGGATGGAGCTCGCCCTCTTTGGCATGGGCTGCTTCTGGGGGGCCGAGCGCAAGCTCTGGCAGACCGAGGGTGTCTACGCGACCGCGGTGGGCTATGCGGGCGGGACGACGCCCAACCCGAGCTACGAGGAGGTGTGTAGCGGGCGCACGGGCCATAACGAGGTGGTGCGCGTCGTCTTCGATCCCGCCCGCGTCCCGTACGCCGCGCTGCTCCGAATCTTCTGGGAGAGCCACGACCCGACGCAGGGCATGCGACAGGGAGGCGACGTCGGCACGCAGTACCGCTCGGGCATCTATGCCTGCACGCCGGCCCAGCGCGAAGCCGCGCTGGTCTCGCGTGATCTTTATCAGAAGCATCTCCTGGCTGCGGGCCACGGCCGCATCACGACGGAGATCCTCGACGCGCCGGAGTTCTACTACGCCGAGGCCCATCACCAGCAGTATCTTGCGAAGAATCCCGGTGGCTACTGCGGCATCGACGGCACGGGCGTTCGCTGCCCGATCGGGGAGGGCGCGTAGCCCTTCAGCGCAGGCGGCCTGGGGGCGAAAGCGCCGGGACGTTTTCGCGCGTTAGAATGATGGACGAGGAGAGGCAGCATGGAGATCACGATCCACTACTGCGGGCGCTGAGGCTACGAGCCCCGGGCCGCCGGTCTGGCGGCCGCGATCGAGAAGCGGTTCGGCGTGAAGCCGAAGCTGGTGCGCGGCGACGATGGCATCTTCGATGTGGTCGCCGGCGGGCGCACGGTCTTCTCCAAGCACGAGGCGCTGCGCTTCCCCGAGGAGGACGAGATCCTGCGGCTGCTGGAAAGAAAGGGCGCGTAGACTGCGGATCCGCAGACAGCTTCCCCCCGCGCGCTTCCTCCGCGAGAAGCTCGAGGCCGCGGCGCCGGCGTATGCGCCGGCGATGCGTGGACATTCGCCACGACGTGCACCGTGAGTGCGGCCGCGACGCCCCCCGGGATCGACGCCGAGCGGGTTGCGGCGCTGTTTGCGGAGCGCGTGCCCGGCGGCGACGCGGAGCTCGAGTTCAGCCTGCTCGCGGGGGGTCGGTCGAACCTCACTTATCTGGTGCGGACGCGCACCTCGCCCGTGCGCAGCTTCGTACTGCGTCGTCCACCGCTGGGCCACGTTCTCCCCACGGCTCACGACATGGTGCGCGAGTACCGGGTGCTCTCGGCGCTCGCCGAGACCAACGTGCCCGTGGCGCGGACCTTCGCACTCTGCGAAGACCCGGCAGTCAATGGAGCGCCCTTCTATGTGATGGAGTATCTGCCTGGCATCGTGGTCGAGCGCGAGCTTCCCGGCGGCTTCCTGCAGCTGCCGGAGGAGCGGCGTCGCCTCTCGCACGCACTCATAGACACTCTCGTATGTCTTCACGCGGTGGATGTCGAGCGCGTCGGTCTCGCGGACTTCGGCCGTCCTGCCGGCTACCTCGAGCGGCAGGTACGCCGCTGGTCGCAGCAGTGGGAGCGCTCGAAGACGCGCGAGCTGCCGGCGATCGACGAGCTGGTGCGCCGACTCGCGGCTTCGCTTCCGGCTTCGCCGCCGCCG
>CAYGXT010000240.1:0-5446 GCA_964353695.1 uncultured Myxococcaceae bacterium | reverse complement strand
GCTCGATTTCGAAGCGCCGCGCTACCTCGGGATGGAGCTCTCCCACGTGCCCGACGACCCGGCCCGCGACGCCAATCTCACAGGCCGCGCCCGGGTGTAGGAAGGGTTCGCTGCTCCCGGCCCGGAACTCTGCCACGCGCCCGAGGTCGAGCAGCACGCGCTCGGCGATGCCCTTCGCCTCGAAGAATAGCGGCGCCGGCTCGCTTGGCTCCCAGAGGCTTGCGCGCTCGCCCCGCACGATCACGGCCGCGACACGCAGCGGCTCGTCCGGTAGCGTCTCCGCGCCACGATCGAAGAAGACGCGGCTCACCTCGAAGAGCCGCACACGGTCCACACGGTGCGCGACGTTGTCGCGTGCGGCACGAAGCAAGCTCGGAACCAGGCTCGAGCGCAGGCAGGCCTGCTCCTCCGAGATCGGGTTCGCGATCACGACGACACGGCGACGCGGATCCGCGGGCGGCAAGCCCAGGCGATCGAGCTCGGTCGCGTTTCCGAAGGAGAGGCCGATGGCCTCGTGCAATCCGGCTGCGGTAAAGGCGTCTTGCGCTCGGCCAGCGAGGACGCGCAGCGGCGGCCGCGCGACGGGCGCGAGCTGCACCTGCGGCAGCGTGGCCGGCACGCGATCGCAGCCGTACACGCGCACGATCTCCTCGATCAGGTCCTGGTAGCGGTGCAGGTCATTGCGGTGGCTCGGCACCGTGCAGCGCAGGCTGCCGCCGGCATCGGGCTCGGCCTGGACTTCAACGCGCGCCAGCAGCGCGACGATCTCCGGCGTCGAGAACGCGGTGCCGAGAAGCCGGTTCACACGCGTGGGCTCGAGGGCGATCGCTTCGGTCGCCGGCGGCGGCGAACCGCGGGCCACGACAGTGGCGCCCACCCCGCGAGCGCCCGCGATCTCCTCGAGCAGCCGTACGGCGCGGTCGGCCGCGCGTGTGACGCCGGCCCGGTCTACGCCGCGCTCGAAACGGTAGGAAGCCTCGCTCGTGAGTCCGAGGCGCCGCGCCGTACGCCGGATGCGCGCGGGTTCGAAGTGCGCGCTCTCGATCAGGATCGAGGTGGTGCCCTCGTGCACCTGGCTTGCGGCGCCCCCCATCACGCCGGCCAACGCCAGCGCCCGCTCGGCATCCGCGATCACGAGATCCTCGCTTGCGAGGATCCGCTCGACGCCGTCGAGCGTCAAAAGCCGCTCGCCTTCCGCCGCGGCCCGCACGCGCAGCGTGCCGCCGCGCACCTCGGCGAGATCGAAAGCGTGCAGCGGCTGGCCGAACTCGAGCAAGACCAGGTTCGTCACGTCCACGACGGAGTTGATGGAGCGCTGCCCCGCAGCCTCGAGGCGCTCGCGCAGCCAGTCGGGCGAAGCTCCGACGCGCACGTTCTCCACCACGCGTCCGACGTAGCGGAAGCAGCCCTCGCGATCCTCGATCTCGACACGTAAGAGCGGGGCCGCTCCTCCCGGCACGGCTGCCGAGGTGACCGGAAGCCGGATCTCGCCACCGAAATGAGCACGGATCTCCCGCGCCACGCCGAGGAGCGAAACGCAGTCGCCCCGGTTGGGCGGGATCGAGAGCTCGAGCACCGCATCGCCCGCCGTAAGCACGTCCGCCAGCGGGGCGCCGACCGGCGCCGCGGCGTCGAGCACGAGAATGCCGCCGCTCTCCTCGCCGAGGCCGAGCTCGCGCACGGAGCAGATCATTCCGTTCGAGAGGACGCCGCGGATCTTGGAGCGCTCGAGCAGCCGTCCATCGGGGAGTTGCGTCCCCGACAGTGCCACGGCCACCTTTTGGCCGGCCGCGACGTTGGGCGCGCCGCAGACGATGTCGAGCATCTCCCCGGTTCCGACGTCCACGCGGCAAAGCGAGAGTCGGTCAGCATTCGGATGCTTCTCGCGCTCGACCACGAAACCCACGCGGAGCCCCGAGAGATCGGGCCCGATTCGCTCGATCGAGTCGACTTCGAGGCCCCCCGCCGTGAGCCGCTCGGCGATCTCTTCCGGCGGGCCGGGAAGCTCGATCCATTCTGCGAGCCAGCGCAGCGGAACCCGCATCAGACCTGCTCCAGGAAGCGAACGTCGGGCTCGTAGAGCAGCCGAATCTGCGGAACGTTGTGGCGCATCATCGCCGCCCGCTCCATGCCCATGCCGAAGGCGAAACCCTGCCAGCGCTCGGGGTCGATGCCGCAGTTCTCGAGCACCGTCGGATGGATCATCCCGCAGCCGCCCCACTCGATCCATCCGGTCCGAGAGCAGGTGGCGCAGCCCTGCTGATCGCAGAGCACGCAGCTGAAGTCGAGCTCCGCCGAGGGCTCCGTGAACGGGAAGAAGCTCGCGCGGAAGCGCAGCTTCACCGTCTCGCCCATCAGATGCCGTGCAAAGGCGTAGAGCACTCCCTTCAGGTCGGAAAAGCTGGCGCGCTCGTCGACCAGGAAGCCCTCCACCTGCGAGAACATCGGGCTATGCCGCGGGCTCGCGTCGTGGCGATAGACGCGCCCCGGGGCGATGAAGCGGAAGGGTGGCGTACGCCCCGTCATGGTACGGATCTGGACCGGCGAGGTGTGCGTGCGCAGCACGACGCCGGGCCGCACGTAGAACGTGTCGTGAGAGTCGCGCGCCGGATGATCCGGCGGGATGTTGAGCGCGTCGAAGTTGTAGCGCTCGAGCTCGACCTCCGGGCCCTCCTCGATGGAGAAGCCCAACGTCGAGAAGAATGCCTCGATGTCACGCTCGGCTCGCGTCACGGCGTGCAGCCGCCCGCGTGGCGGCACGGCGCCTGGAAGCGTGACGTCGAGCCGTCCGAGCGTGAGCTCCTGCACCACGCGCTGCGCTTCGAGGACGGCGCGGCGCTGCGCCACTGTCTCCTCGATGCGGTCGCGCGCCGCATTCACGGCCTCGCCGAGCCGCGCCCGCGCCTCGGGCTCGAGCGAGCCCAGCGTGCGCAGGATTGCCGAGAGCGAGCCCTTGCGACCGAGAAACCGCGCCCGTGCCTCGCCGAGCGCAGGGAGACCCTCCGCCGCGCCGATGGCTACGCGGGCCTCCGCCTCGATCCTCTCGACGTCCTGGGGCGTGGCGTCCACGCGATCGCTTACGCCGCCTTCGAGGCCGCGAGCTGCGCCAGCTTCGCGAAGGCCGCCGGATCCGACAGCGCAAGCTCGGCCAGGATCTTTCGGTCGATCTCGACACCGGCCGTCTTGAGCCCCGCCATCAGACGGCTGTACGAGAGACCGTTCTCTCGTGAGGCCGCGTTGATGCGCGCAATCCAGAGCCTGCGAAACTGCCGCTTTCGCTGCTTGCGATCGCGGTAGGCGTACTTGAGCCCCTTCTCCACCGCTTCGCGTGCGGTCTTGAGCAGGTTTCCGCGCCCGCTGTAGTAGCCCTTGGCAGCGTCGAGGATCCGTTTCTTACGTTTGTGCGCGGCTGCGCCGCGCTTCACCCGAGCCATCGTCTTCCCTTTCTGATCGTCTGGTTCTCGCGAAGAGTCACGGCAGCATCAGCTGCAGCCGCTTCGAGTCCGCGCTCGAGGCGATCGCGGACTTACGCAGGCGGCGCTTCCGCTTGCGGCTCTTCTTCGTGAGGATATGGGACTTTCCGCTCTTCATGCGGACGACCTTCCCGGTCCCGGTCTTCTTGAAGCGCTTCGCGGCACCGCGGTGCGTCTTCATCTTCGGCATCGTCACTCCTCCACGGCAGGCTCTTCGCCCTTCGCCGCTTCCTGTTCCTTCACCACCGCCTCCACCTTGACCTCCATCTCTACCACCGTCTCCACCTTTACCAACGCCTCCACCTGGGCCTCCGCCTTTGCCGCCCTCTCCTCTTCGAGCTTCCGGGCCTCGGCGACGGCCTCTCGGTTCGGCACCAGGATCATCGAAAGGAACCGTCCCTCCATGCGAGGAGGGCTCTCGACGCCGGCCAGCGGTCCGATCATCTCCTTCACGCGATCGAGTTGCTGGCGCCCGAGCGCGGTGTGCACGATCTCGCGTCCGCGAAACATGACGGTGACCTTCACCTTGTCCCCGTCGATCAAGAATCGGCGCGCATTCTTGAGCTTGAAGTTGAGATCGTGGTCATCCGTGCGGGGCCGAAGCTTCACCTCCTTCAGTGCTGCCGAGTGCCCCTTGCTCTTTCCGGACTTCTTCTTGAGTTCGTACTTGTACCGCCCGTAATCCATGATCCGGCAAACCGGCGGCGTGGCGTTCGGCGCCACCTCCACCAGGTCGAGCCCCTCTTCCACCGCGCGCTGCCAGGCCGCCTCCGGGGTCATGACCCCGAGCTGCTCGCCGTCCCCACCAATCACGCGGATCTCTCGGGCCCGGATTCTCTCGTTGACTCGGGTGGTGTCCTTCTTCAGCTCAGCGATGCTCTTCTCCTCTTGCGGGACTGTGCGGACGGCTGCGCCGGGAGGAGATCTCCTCGGCTAGCCCGGCCACGAAGACGTCCAGGGGCTCGGCCCCCGGCGTCTCCTTCGGCCCGAAACGCCGGCGAGGAGTGACGGTCCCGTTCGCCTCCTCCTGATCGCCGACCACCAGCATCAGCGGAATCTTCTGGATCTCCGCCTCGCGAATCTTGAAGCCGAGCTTCTCGCCGCGCGCGTCGAGCGTCGCGCGAATGCCCGCCTCGTGCATTCGCTCTTCGACCTTGCGCGCGTACCCGATCGAGCGATCGGTGATGGGCAACACGGTGGCCTGGACCGGCGCGAGCCAGAGCGGGAAGTCGCCTGCCGTGTGCTCGAGGTAGATCGCGATGAAGCGCTCGAGGGAGCCGAGCACGGCACGGTGAAGCATCGCGGGCTGCTTCTCGCTGCCGTCGCGACCGATGTAGCGCAGGCCGAAACGTCCCGGCATCGCCGTGTCGATCTGCACCGTGGCGAGGGTCCAGCGACGGCCCAGCACGTCGAAGAAGTCGCACTCGACCTTCGGTCCGTAAAAGGCACCTTCCTTCGGCTTGATGCCGCATTCGTAGCCAGCAGCCTTCACGGCCTGGATCAGCGTGTTCTCGGCGATGTCCCAATCCGCCGGCTCCCCCATGAACGGGTCCGGACGCGTAGAGACGGAGACTTGTACGCCTTCGATCCCGAGGTCGCGATAGACCTCGTTCATCATCTCGAAGAAGCGGTTCACCTCGTCGCCTACCTGCTCGGGCTCGCAGTAGATGTGGGCGTCGTCCTGGGCCATCGAGCGTACGCGGGAAAGACCGGTGAGCGCTCCGCTGCGTTCGTTGCGATGCAGGCGCGAGAACTCGGCGTAGCGCATGGGCAGCTCGCGGTACGAATGCTTGCGTGACGCAAAGAAATGGCAGTGGCCGGGGCAGTTCATCGGCTTGACGCCGATCTCCTCGTCCTCGTCGCCCTGCATCATGAACATGTCATCGCGGAAGAGATCGTAGTGGCCGGACGTCTTGAAGAGCTCGGTGCGGAAGAGCTGCGGCGTCATCACTTCCTGGTAGCCGTACTTCGGG
>CAYGXT010000239.1:0-5450 GCA_964353695.1 uncultured Myxococcaceae bacterium | reverse complement strand
AGCACCTCGTCCTTCGCGACCATGTTGATCGCGCGCTTGCGCGTCTCCTCCTTTCGCTTCGCGGGGCAGATCTCGACGCAGAGCCCGCAGCCTGTGCAGTCGTCGACGTAGACCTGCAGCGTATAACGCGTCTCCGGGAATCCACGCGTATCGATGGGTGCAGAGCTAAAGCCTTCGGGCGCATCGCTGAGCCGATCGCGGTGGAAAAGCTTCGAGCGGATCACGCCGTGGGGGCAGACGAAGCCGCAGTTCCCACACTGGATGCAGAGGACCGGATCCCACAGCGGAACGAAGGCCGCGATGCTGCGCTTCTCGAAGCGTGCGGTGCCGCTGGGAAAGGTCCCGTCCACAGGCATCGCGCTCACGGGCAGCTCGTCGCCGCGTCCCTCGAGCAGGGCCGCGGTCACACGCCGGACGAACTCGGGCGCATCGTCGGGGACGGTCTGCCGCGGCGCTCGCAGGCTCGTCGCCCGCTCGGGCAGCGCTACGGGATGAAGGTTCGCGAGGGCGCGGTCCACGACGTCGCAATTTTGACGCACTACGTGCTCGCCCTTGAGGCCGTAGGTCTTCCGGATCGCCGTCTTGATCTTCTCGATCGCCTCCTCGCGCGGGATCACGCCCGAGAGCGCGAAGAAGCAGGTCTGGAGGATCGTGTTGGTGCGACCGCCAAGCCCCGCCTCGCGCGCGATGCGGGCCGCGTCGATGACAAAGAGGCGGAGCCGCTGCTCGAGGATCTGCTCCTGCACCGTGCGCGGCAGCTGATCCCAGACCGTATCGGCATCGTGGGGGCTGTTGAGAAGCACGGTGGCGCCGGGCGCAGCGCAGGAGAGCACGTCCCCGCGCTCGAGCAGCCCAAACTGATGGCAGCCCACGAAATGGGCGTCGCGCACGAGATACGCCGAGCGGATTCTTTCGCGGCCGAAGCGCAGGTGCGACACCGTCTGCGAGCCGGACTTTTTGGAGTCGTAGACGAAGTAGCCTTGCGCAAAAATAGAGGGGTCCTCGCCCAGGATCTTGATCGTGTTCTTGTTGGCACCCACCGTGCCATCGGAGCCGAGGCCGAAGAAGACGGCGCGGTAGACGCCTTCGGGTTCCGTCGAGAAGGTCGGGTCGTAGGCGAGGCTCGTTCCCGAGACGTCATCCACGATACCGAGCGTGAAACCGCTGCGGGGCACGGGCGTCGAAAGCTCGTCGAAGACGGCCTTCAGCATCGCCGGCGTGAGCTCTTTCGAGGCCAGGCCGTAGCGCCCTCCCACGATTCGCGGCTGCTTTCGCCCGGCCCACGGGCTGGACGCTCCTGCTGCTGCAAAAGCAGTCACCACGTCCATGTAGAGCGGTTCGCCGAGCGCTCCCGGCTCCTTGGTGCGATCGAGCACCGCGATGGCGCGTACCGACGCCGGGAGGGCGGCCAGCAAGTGTGCGGCCGAGAACGGGCGGAACAGGTGTACGTCGATCACCCCCACGCGCTCGCCACGGGCGGCCATCCATTCGACCGTCTCGCGGGCGGTCTCGGCCGCCGAGCCCATCAGTACGATCACGCGCTCCGCCTCTGGCGCTCCCGCGTAATCAAAGAGGTCGTAGCGGCGGCCGGTACGCTTTGAGAGGCGCTCGAACATGGCTTCGACGACGCCGGGAAGGCGCGCATAGAAGGGGCTCGCAGCCTCCCGCGACTGGAAGTAGACGTCCGGGTTCTGGGCGGTGCCGCGGATGAAGGGGTGATCCGGATCGAGGGCGCGGCGCCGGTGCGCGATCACGAGTGAATCGTCCACGAGAGCGCGCAGATCGTCGTCGGAGAGGAGCGCCACGCGGCTTAGCTCGTGCGAGGTGCGGAAGCCGTCGAAGAAGTGCAGGAACGGTACGCGCGCTTCCAAAGTCGCCGCCTGCGCCACCAGTGTCAGATCGTGGGCCTGCTGCACCGAGCTCGAAGCCAGCAGCGCCCAGCCCGTCGAGCGCACCGCCATGACGTCCTGGTGGTCGCCGAAGATCGAGAGCGCGTGGGTCGCGAGCGAGCGCGCCGCTACGTGGATCACAGCAGCCGTCAGCTCTCCCGCGATCCTGTACAGGTTCGGAATCATCAACAACAGGCCCTGCGACGATGTGAAGGTCGTCGTGAGCGCTCCCGCCTGGAGAGCGCCGTGGACGACGCCCGCGGCGCCCGCTTCGCTCTGCATCTCGATTACGTCGGGAATGTTGCCGAAAAGGTTGCGCTTGCCCTCGCTCGCCCACTGATCCGCCAGCTCCGCCATGGGCGAAGAAGGCGTGATCGGATAGATCGCGCAGACCTCGTTCAGCCGGTAGGCGACATCGGCGCAGGCCTCGTTGCCCTCGAGGGTGGCGATGCGAGGCTCCGGCACGCTTCAGCCCTCGTCCTCGGCGGGCAGGGGCTCGGGAATCAGCTCGATCGCATGGCAGGGGCACTGCTCGAAGCAGGTCGCACAGCCCGTGCAGCGCTCGTAGTCGAAGCGGTAGCGCTTGCCCGCGCCCAGCTTGATGACGGCCTTCTCCGGGCAGGCCGCGAGGCAGGCGTCGCACTCGTAGCAGTTGCCGCAGGACAGGCAGCGCCACGCTTCGAACACAGCCTCGTCCGGGCCGAGGCCGTAGACGACCTCCTCGAAGGAGTAGAGCCGGAGCCCGAGCCGCGCATGCTCTTGCGGGCGCTGCGTGGCGGCGGTGAAGAACCAGAGGTGGAGCTTCTCGTAGCTCGCAATCTCCGGACGCGCCGCCTTCTCGTAGACCGTTCCGCGAAGATACGCATCGATGTGTCGAGCGGCTTTCTTGCCATGGCCCACGGCCACGGTCACGGTACGCTCGCTCGGCACCATGTCGCCGCCGGCGAAGATGCCCGGATGGCCGGTCATGAAGTCCTCTGCAACCTGCACGATGCCGTCGCTCTCGAAGACGATGCCTGGGATCCCATGCAGGAACGAAGTATCTGTCTCCTGTCCGAGTGCGAGGATCAGATCGTCGGCTTCGAGCGTCTCGAAGCGGCCCGTGCCGTGCGGCCGGCCTTTCTCGTCGAGCTCCATCTCCTCGACCGTGAACTCCTTGCCCTCGATCGACTGGATCGAGCGCAGCCAGCGGATCATCACGCCCTCTTCGAGGGCCTCGTCGGCCTCGAGCTCGTGGGCGGGCATGTGGGAGCGGTCGCGCCGGTAGACGATGATGGGCTCGTGGCCGAGACGGAGCACGGTGCGCGCGGCATCCATTGCCGTGTTGCCGCCGCCGTAGACCGCTACGCGGCGCCCGAGGCGTGGCGCCTTGCCGCGCTCCACGTCGCGCAGGAAGTCCACGGCGTCGAGAATCCTGCCGGCATCGCGGGCGGGGATCTCCGTACGCTTCGAAAGGTGCGCGCCCACGGCGACGAAGACGGCGTCGAAGCCGCCCTGCTTTTTCTCGGCGAGCAGGTCGCGCACCTTATGATCCAGCACGAAGCGCACGCCCATCTGTTCGATGCGGTCGATCTCGGCGTCGAGCACCGCCCGCGGCAGGCGGTAGGCCGGGATGCCGAAGCGCAGCATACCGCCCGGCTTCGGACCCGCGTCATGGATCTCGACCGCGTGGCCGAGCCGCGTCAGGTGGTAGGCTGCGGAAAGGCCGCTCGGCCCTGCGCCCACCACGAGGACGCGTTTTCCGGAGGCCTTTGCAAGAAGGCGCGGCGTCCAGCCCTCGCGGACGGCGCAATCGCCGAGGTAGCGCTCGACGGCGTGGATGCTCACCGTGGTGTCGAGCTGTGCGCGGTTGCAGGCGGTCTCGCACGGGTGGTAACAGACGCGACCGTGGACTGCAGGAAGGGGGTTGTCGTCGAGAATCGCCTCCCATGCCTCGCGCAGCCGCCCCGCCTGGGCGTGCGCGAGCCAGGCCTGGATGTTCTCTCCCGCAGGGCAGGCGTGATTGCAGGGCGGGAGCAAATCGACATAGAGCGGGCGGCGCGTACGCTCCGCACCCGTCCCTCCCTTCTCGGAGAGATCGGGAGGCAGCGTCATGTCGCGACCCTTCTTCGGCATCGGGTGAGCTCCTGCCGTGAAGCTTATCGCTGAGCGATGGTTTCCGCTTCGAGATCCACGTCGCGGACAGCCGAGATGCATGCTTGCATCATTTCGCCGACCTTCACGGCTCCCTTCAGGAAGACGACACCGTCGATCTCCGGAGCTTGGCTGGCAAGGCGCCCGCGTGGTCGCGGCCCCGCCTCGTCCACCAGTACGGGCAGCGTTCGCCCGATCTGTGCCGATAGTTTCTCGCGCATGATGTCACGCTGGATCGCCATCAGCTCTCGATGGCGGACGCGCGCCACGCTGCGCGGCACTTTGTCGCCGAGGTCGAAGGCCCTAGTTCCCTCCTCGTCGGAGTAGCGGAAGACACCGGCACGATCGAAGCGCATCTCGCGCACGAAGTCGCAGAGCCGCTCGAAATCCGCGTCCGTCTCGCCCGGAAAGCCCACGATGAAGGTGGTGCGCAGCGTCAAGCCAGGGATGCCCGCGCGCAGGCGCTCCACCAGCGCGCGCTGCCGCTCCTCGGTAGCGCCCCTCTTCATGGCCCGCAGGATGCGGTTGCTCGCGTGCTGGAGCGGCACGTCCACATAGGGGAGCACGCGCTTGCCGCTTCCAAGCACCTCGATCAGCTCATCGGTCAAGGCCGTCGGGTAGAGGTAGAGCTGACGGATCCAATCGAGGCCCTCGACCTGGTCGAGGGCCCGCAGCAGCCCGGCGAGGTCGGGGCGGCCCGTGCGATCCTTGCCGAAGGCCGTCGCATCCTGGGCCACCAGGTTGAGCTCGCGCACGCCCGCCGCGGCGAGCTGGGCGGCCTCGGCTAGCACCGACTCGGTCGAGCGGCTCTGAAACTTGCCGCGGATACCCGGAATGGCGCAGAAGGAGCAGACCCGGTCGCAGCCCTCGGAGATCTTGAGATAGGCGCTGTGGGTGGGGCCGATCAGTACGCGGGGCTCGTTCTCGTCGTAGAGGTGGGTACGCCCCGCATCCACGTAGACGCCGCGTCCGCGGCCCGCGAGCGCATCGTCGAGGATGCTCGTGATCCGCTGGAAATGACCGGTGCCGACGAAGGCGTCTACCTCAGGGAGCTCTTTCGCCAGCTCTGCTCCGTAACGCTGGGGTAGGCAGCCGGTGACCACCAGCGCCCGGAGCTGCCCTGACTCGCGCAGGTCTGCCACCTCGAGAATCGCGTCGATCGATTCCTCTCGGGCGCTCTCGATGAAGGAGCAGGTGTTCACGACCACCACGTCCGCGTCTTCGAGGCGCTCGGCGATGGCATAACCGCCGAGGGCAAGCGTGCCGATCATCACCTCCGAATCGAGGCGGTTCTTCGGGCAGCCGAGGGAACGGAAATAGACACGGGCCGTGGGGGCAGGCAGGGGCATCGGGGAGAGGGTATCGACCGGGGAAGGGGCCGGCGAACCTGCGGAACGCCTCCCCGAGATCGCCCCCGGCGAGTTACGC
>CAYGXT010000238.1:0-5453 GCA_964353695.1 uncultured Myxococcaceae bacterium | reverse complement strand
TGCCCGTCTCCAAGGGATAGCCGGCCAGGCCTTGATTCCGCCGTCGAGGGCGATCGCGCTCGCGAAACCCATTTCGTGCAGCGTGGCCACCGCGATCGTGGAGATCTTCCCGAGCTCGCAGGTGATCAGCACGCGCACGGTCGGGTCGGGCAGCACGGAATCCACACGCAGCTCGATCTGGCCGCGCGGCAGATGAAGCGCACCCGGCACGTGCTCGCTACGCGTAGGAAGAACAAGCGGGTGGTCCCCGATCACGTCCGATAAGAACCGACAAGTTCTCCTGGGAGGCTCTCGCCGAACATCCATGCCGCGGCGCTCATTTCGCTTCGGTCGGTCAGCGATCACAACGCCGTTCACTCCGGGAGCCCGGAGGGGAGCTTCGCCGCCTTCGAGCGCGCGCTCGCCTGACGCGGCGTCACGCGGCGCTGGCGCCAGTCTCCACACAGAGCGCCTCTGCTACACGCTCGATCGCCTCTTGCAGCTCGAGCCGGGCGAGCCAGCGCGGCGGGATCGACTCTTCGCCGTAGATCGCTCCCACGAGCTGGCCCGCAATGGCGCCGGTGGAGTCACTGTCGCCCCCGTGGTTCACCGCGAGAAGGAGCGCTGCCTCGATGGTCGGCGCGACCAGAGCGCAGTAGAGGGCGATGGCCAGGGCCTGCTCGGCCACCCACCCGCCACCGAGGGTTTCGACGGCCTCGGGGGCAGGCGGTAATCCTTCGGCTGCGAGCGCGAGCGCCTGCTCGACGGCGTTCGCCGTCTCCTCGTGGCCGGGCCAGCGGCGCAACTCGTCGAGCGCCTCGCCACAGGCATCGCGGAGCTCCCCACCCGTAACCAGGTCCCGCACGACCTGGGCGAGGAACCCAGCGGCGAGGTAACCGGTCGGATGCCCGTGCGTCAGGGCCGCGACCTCACACCCCAGGCGGAAGGGATCGTCGACGCCCAAGGCGAGGCCCACGGGCGCGACCCGCATCACACCGCCACAGCCTTTGCTCGTATTGAGCGGTTGCTCCATGCGGCCCATCCGTTCTCCGCGCAGTCCCCCGAGACAGGTGCGCCCGGGTGCGCGCGTGCTGCGGAGACCGTCTAGCGCCAGAAGCCAGCCCTCCTGCACGACGCCGGGGAAGCTCGGATGGCGTGCTCCGCCGCCCTGCGTGTGCAGCCAGCGCAGGTGGGCCCGGTGCAGGATGCGCAATCTTTCCGACGGGCGATGGAGGGCCCCCGCGCGCGCGGCGAGCACCAGGCCCTCCGCCACGAAGAGAGTCATCTGGGTGTCGTCGGTGATCGCACCCGCCTCCCGCCCGTAGGCAGGTGCGTAATCGCGAAGCCCTTCAGGGCCGAAGTCCCTCCGGATGGCCTCGAGCGAGTCGAACTCGATCGACGCACCCAGTGCGTCGCCGACGGCGCCCGCCAGGAGGCTTCCGCGGATGCGCGAGCCACGCGGCGGCAGGGTTCTCACAGATTCCATGATGCGGCACTTCGTCGTCAGCAGAGCACCACGTCGAGATCCGGAATCCGTGGGAAGGATCGCCGGTCGCGTGTGAGAACCCCGAAGTCGAGCGCGACGGCCGTGGCAGCGATGATCAGGTCGTGGGCGCCGACGGCAGCCGCGCGGGGGAGACGCGAGCGCAGACGCGCGTGCGCGCGGGCGACCCGGAGGTCGAACGGCACCACGGGGACGAGGGCAAGGAGATTCTCCACGAACGCTTCGCGCGCCGCGCGTCGCCGTTCGGTGTCGGCTCGATGGACGCCTTCGAGAAGCTCCGACGCCGTAATCGATGCCATCACCACCGTCTCCGAAGCGTGGGTAGCGAGCAGCGCTTCGAGATCTGCGGCCTGCCGCTCACCCGCGATCAGCACGGACGAGTCGATCACCCAACCCAACGCGGCGGTCTCACGCGGGCTTGGGAGCGAGCCGCCCGCCGCACCACGGCCGCGAGCCCGGCGTCGGGCTGCGGGCCTGCTTTCAGGGCGTCCACGAGCGCCGCGAACGTGGCCGAGCCTGGCTGAGCAGGGCCGATCGCGCATACGGCGCGGCCGTGATGCGTGACCGTCCAGGCACGCCCCGTGCGCCGCACGTCCTCGACGAGATCCGCGAAGCGTCGAACCGCCGCGGTGGCCGTTACGACGCGGGGGCGGGGCTTCGGGCCTTTGGGCGTGGAAGGGGTGCGGGGGCTTCGTCGAACGGGCGGGGACACGCTGTGTAAATTACATACTCTTCGCAGCTCTGCCAGCGATTCCCTCTTCTGCCCGTATCAGGGAGCGCACCACCGGCTGGCGTAGGCGGGGATGAGCGCCGCGTCCAGACCGGACGCGCCACGGGTCACCAGAACGCGTTGAGCAGCCGTTCGATCACGGCGCCGCCCACCCAGGAGCCGAGCCCCAGCGCGACCACGAGGCCGAAGCGCGCAATCTGCGGCGCGTCGAGGGGCCACTCGGGCGCGGCGGCGATGCGCTGCTCGTAGGCGAGGAGCCCGGGCATGCGCACAGCCCCCGCGGACGCGCCGGCCTCGTTCAGCAGCCCATCTCGGGCGCGTTCGATCGCGGCGTGCACGCGTTCGAGCTCCGCCTCCTTGGCGGCTCGGAGGCGACGATGCAGACCGCGCATCGGCAGCAGGAACGCGAACGTGCCGATCCCAAGCGTGCCAACGAGGACGAGCCCGGTCAGCCAAGAGAAGCCCTGGTTGACGAAGATGATCGACGCGATCGAGCTCCCGCCGATCCACAGGAAGGCCGTGCGGAGGCCGCGACGCGCGAAGGGGGCAAGCGCCGACGGGCGAAGCAGATCCACGGATGCAAGCTGACCCTCGACGCGCGCGAAGAGCGCATGCGTCTGGAACGATTGCACCGCGATGTGACCCATGATGGCGAAGAGAACCGCGTTGCTACCGAGTGCCCAGACGAAGTCGTGGCTCCAGGGCTCGTGGCTCAGCAGATAAGGCAGGCTCGGGTCGGCGCTCGTGACGACGAGAAGCCCGATCGGGATCGCCACCAGGCTCCCGATCCAGCTCCGCGGGCGCGGGGGGCCACTCTCCGCCTCTCTCACCAACGCGGCCCGCTCCTGTGCCGAGCCCCGGAGCAACGGCGCGAGCTCCTCGAGGTCCCGCACGATCGCCCGGCGGCCGTAGGCGTGGCCCCCGACCAGGAAGCCCGTCACGGCGATCACGGTCAGCGCGATGCGCGGGCCGATCATCTCGCGACTCAGAATCGAGGCGACGTAGCCGAGATGCCCGAACGCGGACTCCCAGGCCGCGTAGAGTGCGAGGAGGCCGACCGTGACCCCAACCCCGAGCGCGAGCGGCCCGAACACGCTCGTCCTGGAGTCAGGCGATCGGGGCCCGTCCGAGGGGCGCGGGATGGTCGGGGAGTCGGCCACCTTTGAGAGTGTACCGGTCTCCCCACCCCGCCGCGTCTCGCTCGTCACGACGGGTAGGGCGAGCCTTTGCGGTCAAGCCGCTCGGCCCTCATGGACTTGACCGGAAGCCCTGGCCCGCGAGCTGCGACACGTTGTTGAGCCGCACATCGACCAGTCGCTTGGCGCCCGACGCGCGGAGCTTCGACAAGAAGGCCTGCGCTGATTTCTTGGTGAAGCCGATCGTGAAGACCTTCACGGCGCCTCTCCCCTTGCCTCTGCCGCGAGCCTCTCATCGACGTATGCGATGCGCTGCTCCTGCTCTGCCACGGCTTCCTCCAGACGCTCGCTCTCCGACTTCTGTGGCTCCAGAGGCAGATCCATCTGGCCACCGGAGCCCGCGTTCACGAGAAGGCGCCGGAGCGTATTCTCGTGATCTTCCAGCCGGCCGTCCGCCAGGATGTGCTGTACGGCAACCTCGCGCTTCACGAGAGCTCGGGCCACCAGGAGCGTGCGGTGGCATTCGAGAGGCTCCTTCTCGGCGCACATCAGGGCCACGCGGTACGCAGTGGCGCCGCGGATCACCCGTGCGATGCCCTCCTGGAAGAGGTCGCTGCGCTCCAGGCGCTCGTATTGCACGCGACCGTTCTCGTAGCAAGACGGATCATCCGATCGCGCGCCAAGCTCGCGGCCGAGGTAGAAGTACCGGATCCCGTGCCCCTCCAACTCCTGCGCAAGCGTCTCCCGGTTGAACTGCGCGTGGAAGCGGCTGTAGGGGGCGGAGCGGACATCCGCGAGCACGTTCACTTCATGCCGTTGCAACAGCCCGACGAACGTCTCGAGCGGGTGCGCCGAGTGCCCGATCGTCAGTATCGGATGCGTCCCAGTGCTCATGACGGGCCCTGCCGGTCACGCTCGAGGATGGCGGCGACCAAGGTCAAGCCCCCCGCCGCGTCTGACGAGCCTCGGCAGCGGAGTCTCGAATTTCTCGTGTCCGGAATCTCCGGGCTCGGAATGGATGGTGCATTCCAGCACCTGGAGTTCGTCCCACGTCCAGAGATCGCCGGGAGAGTTGAGGTCCGGACAGATCCCTCTGATTCTTGGACGGCTCGCTACGCAAGGAGAAGCGCCCCGAACTCTTCGACCGTGATGCCTGCCTCGCGGATCAAGGCGCGTAGCGTGCCCTTCGCGAGTTCGCGGTGATCGGGAACCGTCAGCCTGCGGAAGGAGGCCCCTCGATGGCGGAGGATGATGTGACTGCCCTTCTGGCGATCGACTTCGTCCCCGACCTGCGAAACGCGGCGACGGCCTCGCGCCCGGAAATTCGCGGCAGCAAGCTCACACCGCGACGTCTATGACTTCTTCGTGGATGGAGGGCGGGACCGGCTCGCCTCGTTCACGAAGACTCTCGACGTAGCCTTCGATAGCCTCGCGAACGTTCGAGAGCGCTTCCGACCGCGTCGCACCTTGAGAGACGCAGCCTGGAAGAGACGGGACGGTTGCTACGAACACACCGTCTTCGTCGGCGTCGATGATGATGCGAAACTTCATAGACAGCTCCTCTGGGCACCTCGCCGATAGGGTACCGCTGATTGATCTCGATGCCGAGCTTTGCGTATGGGCGCTGATGCTCCGCGCCGTCCAAGAGATCTTCAACTGCCGAGCTCGCTTGACACCCGCATCACACCGCCACAGCGTTTGCTCGTATTGAGCGGCTGCTCCATCCGCCCCATCCGCGCGCCTCGCAGTCCCGCGAGGCAAGTGCTGCCGGGTGCGCGCGGGCTGTGCCGTCCAGCGGCAGAAGCCAGCCCTCTTGCACGATGCCGGGTAAGCTCGGATGGCGTGCTCCAACGCCTTGCGTGTGTAGCCAGCGCAGGTGAGCCCGGTGCAGGATGATCAGCCGTTCCGACGGGCGATGGAGGGCTCCCGCACCATCGGCGCCCCGGCGCGCCGCCGGCCAGGAGGCTTCCGCGGATGCGCGATCCGCAGAATGAGTCGCACCGTTCAAAGAACACACTGCCCTTGACATTCGTCGTTTCTTCGCATACCCTACTCGTCGATCCAACCCCACCGGTCCCGGATGAGGGAGGGGATCGTGACGGCC
>CAYGXT010000237.1:0-5480 GCA_964353695.1 uncultured Myxococcaceae bacterium | reverse complement strand
AGGCGATGGAGGCCATGTTCGAGCACGTCTTCGAGACCTGGCGCCCGAAGCAAGGACGCGTACCCAACGAGCATCGCGTCTTCGACCGCGACGGCTGGCGCTGCACGGCGCCCGGCTGCTCCTCCTATCGAAATCTCCACGACCACCACGTTCAGTACCGCAGCGCGGGTGGCAGCGACGACCTCTCGAACCGCACGACGCTCTGCGCCTGGCACCATCTGCGCGGCGTACACGCGGGCATGATGCGCTGTCTCGGCGAGGCGCCGGACCATCTCGTCTTCGAGCTCGGCGTTCGCGCGGGACGCCCGCCGCTGGTCCGCTACAGCGCAGAGCGGCGCCTCGATTGACGATCCTCCTTACGCTTACCCCTGCAGCCGCGCGGAACCGCCGCGCAGTCCGCGAATTGACGCAGAGATCAATGGCAGTTAGACTGGTCTGAAGCCTAGTCTAATTCAGCCTGGCCCAACCGGGTCCGGTTGGGAGGTCCTACATGGGCACAAGAGTCGGCGCCTATGAGGCGAAGACGAAATTGCCGGAGATCCTGCGACGGGTCGAATCCGGCGAGCATTTCACGATCACGAACCGCGGGACGCCAGTCGCCGAGATCGTCCCGCCGACCGCTGGCGGCCGCGTGAGCGCAAGAGCAGCGATCGAGCGAATGAAGACCTTTCAGCGAGTCAAGGGCATTTCCGCCTCGCAAGTGCGGGCAATGATCGAATCGGACCGCCGTTGAGCTGCGTACTCGACGCTTCCGTCACCTTGTCGTGGCTGTTCGAGCGCGCCACCGAAGCAGAGCGCTCGCGCTCAATTGCGATCCTCGAGCGGCTCGATCGTTCCCCTGCCATTGTGCCGGTCCTATGGATGGCCGAAGTGCTCAATGCAATCCTAGTCGGTGAGCGCCGCAAGATCATTTCAGTGACCCAGTCAGCCGACTTCCTGGAGCGGCTATCCGCGTTGAACATCGAAACCGATCCCATCGCCGCGGCCACGCGCCGCGATGCCGTGCTGGGTGTCGCGCGAGAGCTCTCGATAGGCGCCTATGATGCGACCTACGTGGAGCTTGCCATGCGCCTCGGCCGCCCATTCGCAACGTTCGACACTCGATTGCGCAAGGCCGCGGAAGCGAGCGGATTGGCCGTGCTTTGACCCTCGGAAGTCCCCGCGGGGTAGGATGCTGCTCCCTTGACACAACGGGGCCGGGAGTTGCGCAAGCGGCACTTGCGAATGTTGGATCTCGTGGTCGAGATGTTGGAAGCTAGCGGGTCACGGCGCCTCTCGCGGCGCGGCCCCGGTAGGAGCCCGAAAGGAGCACGGATATGACACAGCGGAGCCCGGCGATCGAGGCGGCCCTTCAGCGGGTGATCGGCAAAGCGCTGGAAGCGCGCCAGCGCGGCGACGGCCGGCCGTTCATGGTGGGGCACTTCATCACCAACCGGTGCATGTGCAAGTGCGCGAGCTGCCTGTGGCGCGACAACGAGTCGAAGGACGTGGGGCTGGAGGATCTGAAGCGTTTCTATGCCGAGGCCAGGGACGAGGGGTTCGTCGCGGCGGCCCTGTCGGGAGGAGAGCCGTTTCTGCGCAATGACCTCGGCGAAGTCGTCCGCTTCATCAAGCAGGAGGCGGGCATGTCGGTCCTGCTCTTCAACACCGGCTGGTACCTGAAGAAGCGCATGGACGAGGTCTTGCCCTACATCGACATGATGATCGTGAGTCTGGACTCGGCGCGGGCCGAGCGTCACGACGCGATCCGTGGCTTGCCCGGGCTATTCGACCGGGCCGTCGAAGGGGTGCGCCTGGTCAAGGAAAGATACCCGGACGTCTCGTTGCAGTTCAACGTCTGCGTACAGCAGGGCATTGCGGAGGAGATCGACGATCTCATCGCTTTGGCGACGAGTCTCGCGGTGAAGATCTCGTTCGACGTGATCACGGAGTACAGGAACGGGGAGGGCGGGCCGCATGTGGCGACGGACATGGGCTTGCCGCGGCCCGAATTGCAGGCTGTGTGCGCGAAGCTCATACAGCGTAAACGCGACGGTGCGCCGATTCTGAACTCTGAATCGTACTTCGAGTATTTCATCACGGATCGGCCGAGCTACCGCTGCCATCTGCCCAAGCTGGTGATGTTCGTCGATGGGCGCGGTGATGCCGAGTACTGTCTCAATCTCTCGAAGCCCATCGCCAACATTCGGGACACGCCGTTGCGTGAAATCATGGAGCTCGCGCAGTTCAAGCAACTGCGCAGCGAGGCAGAGCGCTGCTCGTCGTGCAACTCGCCGACGATGGTGGACTTGTCCCAGGTTTGGGAGAACCCGGCGCTGGCGTTCGCGCCGGGCGGGATTGCCGTCGGCTGAACACCAAGGCTGGGAGCGCGGATCGGCTGGCGGCAGCACGGGGCCAAGGAATGAGCGAGGCCGGGGACATCACGTTGTCGCGACTGCAGGGTTGCGACCTCGACCAGCTCGAAGCCCTCTACGCGGAAGAGGGCCCGCTGCTGCTGCCGGCGGGATGTTTTCGCGGAGTTCATCTGGCCTGGCTGAACACGGCAGGGGCGCGTAACCCTTTGATCCGGCCGTTGCAGCATCTCGGCTTTCGGCTGCTGCCGTTCGGGGTCGACTTCGCCGCGCAGCGCTGGTTCTTCTTTCGCCGCGAGCTCGGGGTCGGGCGCTTCGTCGCCCGGCCGGGACGGTCGTGGTGGCGCGAGACGGATACGATTCGCCTGCACTACGACGTTTCTCGGCTCCCGCCTTTCGTGCGTAATCTGCTCTACGACGAAGTGAAGCCGCTGTCCGCCTCGCTCTGTCTCGGCCTCGGCGGCACCAACGCGCCGCGCGGCCGCGGCGATCACTTCTTCTTCGCCCTCGTCGCTGGCGAGTGAGGCTGGAGGGTGCTGGGGTGACGTTGCCACGAGGCTCTGCGAAGCTCGGCGCATGCTCGATGCCGCCGCACGTCCGCGACAGGCCGCCGCGGCCCTGGTGATCGGCCTCCTGGGCTGCGTCGTGTCGCCCGTTTGGCCTTCCGGGGCTGAGTCGCCGGCCGCCACCGCCGAGCTTTTTGCGGGCCGCCTCGAGACCGCAAACCTCGCGCGTTGGCAGCGCGGCGGCCCTGACGCAACGGGCGGCCTCGGAGACTGGGCCGTCTCGAACGGCGAGATCTGCGCCGTGGTCGCCGATCCCTCGCATGAGAGCGATCTCTCCGAGCGCGGCGGCTCGTTGATCGACCTCGGACGCTGCGGCATTGCCGACGATCAGTTCGTGCTGCTTCAGCCTCTCGTGAATCTCTCGCGCGATGGGATCCTCCCGGTGGAGGAGGTCCGGGCCGAAACCGGTCCTGGCGAGGCGAAGCTCTTGACGCGCGGCCAGGGGGATGGACTCACGCTCGAGACCACCTGGTCGCTCGATCGCGAGCGTCCGCGGCGCCTGCGCATCGTGTCGCGACTGACACGCGTCGGCAGGGGCCCGGCGCTGCGCGCCTTCGGGGACGTCGCCATGCAACTCGATCGCTCGCTCCAACCCTTCACGCTCTCGCTTGCAACGCCTTCAGCGAGCCGCGGCTTCGTGCACCCCGATCTCGATCTCGAGAGCCCGCTCTCGATTGCGCGCGCGGCTCATACGGGCGATCTCCACGTGCTGGTCGGCGCAGACGGGATCGAACCGGGCATCAGCTACGGGCTTCGGCTCGTCGGTGCGCGCGTCGAGACTCCGGACGGCGGTAGCCGCCCCTCCCCGATGCTCGTGCTCGCGGCGGAGCGGTTCTCGGGCTTCGCTGCCTTTCCGCGGCCGTTCTGGATGGGCACACCGCAGGGCATCGGCCTGCTTCAGCTCGTGCAACTGCCATTCATAGACCTCGAGACGGGCGAGACGCTCGTGATCGAGCGCGAGATCTGGGTCGGTGAGCGCTCGGACGTCGCATCCGTCACCGATGCTCTCTTCGCCAATGCGCTCCCGGTGTCGGGTCATGTCAGCGATCCGGCGGCGCGCATCCACGTGGATCGCGAAGACGGCGTCCCCGTGACCGAGGTTCGCCCCGAAGCCGACGGCCGATTCATGCTGCGGCTTCCGGCGGGCCGCTACCGGGCTCGCGCGAAGGCTCCGGGAGATCGTGAGAAGGCGGCGGCCTTTGCGGTGGCGGACGCAGCGGTCGAGATCCCGCCGATCGATCTCGGCGGGGTGGCGAAAGTTGTGCTGCCGCAGGGCACTCCCATGCGACTGGTCTTCCTCGGAGTGGAAGGGACCCCGGACCCCGACTTCGGCGATCCTCTGCTCGGCCTGCGCTACGGCGGACGCGTGGCCGAGAACAGCCTCGGCGGCCGCGACGTCCATCTCGGCGCTCTGCCCTCGGATCCACGCTACGTCGTGCTGCCGCCTGGCCACTACGAGGTGATCGCGACGCGCGGCCCCGAGTTCGGCCTCTCGCGCGCGACGCTTTCCGTGACAAGCGGCCAGCGCGTCCCGCTCGAGATCGCGCCGCCGCCGCCGGCGCTTTCGACACCGGGCTGGATCTCGGCCGACTTCCACGTCCACGCCGCACCCAGCGACGACTCGGCCGTCCCGCTCGAGCGCCGCGTCGCCTCCTACATTGCCGAGGGTGACGAAGTGTTGGTGGCGACCGATCACGACCACGTGACGGATTATGGGCCGCTGCTGCGCGAGCTCGATCTCGGCAGCCGAATCGCGACGGTCGTGGGCCAGGAGGTGACGAGCGGCGTGAAGTCGAGGGTGGCGCCGTACAGCTTCGGCCACGCAAACGTCTTTCCGCTGCCGTATCGGCCCGAGCTCAATCGCAAGGGCGCGCTGCCGAACGAGGGGCGGCGCCTGCGCGACCTGCTCGCCTCGGTGCGCGCCCTCGGTGGCGAGCGTGTGGTGCAGCTCAATCATGCGCGGGAGCCCGACGGGAGGCGGGATCGGGAGGCCCTCTTCTCTCACCTCTCGGTGGTGGGCGAGGCGTACGAGCCGGCAAGGCCTCTGACGGCGTCACCGAACGCCGTCCTGCTGGAGGCAGACCCCGCGACGGGCCTTCGCGATCTCGACTTCGATGCGATGGAGCTGCTCAACGGTCCCAGCCTCGATCGCTACCGCGCGCTGCGCGAGGACTGGTTCTCGCTGCTGCGGCAGGGCGTGGTGCGGACCGGGACCGCGAACAGCGATAGCCATCGGCTCGCTGACATTGCTGCCGCGCCGCGCAACTACGTTCGCGTCGAGAACGATGAGCCCGCCCGCTTCGACGAGGCGGAGCTGGTGCGCGCCGTGCGTGCGGGTCGCGTCTACGGAACGACCGGTCCGATCCTCGACGTGAGGCTTGGCGACGCGATGCTCGGCGACCTCGTCCGCGGCAGCGTGGGGACGCTTCACGTCCGCGCCGCGGCGGCTCCCTGGGTGCCACTCTCGCGCTTGCGCGTCTTCGTGAACGGGAGCCTCGAGGCCGAGCAGGAGATCGAGAGCGGCGCAACGGTTGAGATGCCACTGCGCTTCGCGCAGGACTCG
>CAYGXT010000236.1:0-5484 GCA_964353695.1 uncultured Myxococcaceae bacterium | reverse complement strand
TGCTCGCGCGCGACGCCTCTTCGATCTCGACGCCGATCCGCTGCCGATCGCGGCCCATCTCGGTCGCAGCGCGCTTCTCGCCGCACGCGTTGCGCGCAGGCCTGGCCTGCGCGTTCCTGGGTCCTGGGATCCCTTCGAGGTGGCTGTCCGCGCCATCCTCGGGCAGCAGGTGACGGTACGCGGCGCCACGACACTCGCCGGCAGGCTCGTCTCCCGCTTCGGCGAGCCGATTCCTGCCGCGCAGCGCGGCTCGCTCACGCATCTCTTCCCCCTGCCCGAGGCGCTCGCCGAGGCCGACCTTGCGGGCATTGGGCTGCCGCACGCGCGGGCCGATAGCCTGCGCAACCTTGCCGCCGCGATCGCCGGAGGGCGCCTGGCGTTCGACGCCGCTCTCGGCCTCGACGATCTGGTCGCGCGGCTGACCTCCCTGCCCGGTATCGGCGACTGGACGGCCCAGTACGTGGCAATGCGGGCCTGCGCAGAGCCCGACGCGTTTCCGGCGAGCGACCTCGGTCTGCGGCGTGCGCTCGCACGCGACGGCGCGCCGCTCTCGACGCAGGCGCTGCTGCGAGAAGCCGAGGCCTGGCGCCCGTGGCGGGCCTACGCGGCGATGCACCTTTGGACAGAAGGAGAAAAGACATGACCATCACGCTGACGGAGCTGCCTACCCCGCTGGGCGACGTGCGCGTCGCGCGCTGCGGAGAGAGCCTCGTCGGTCTCGGCTTCGCCGACGGCTGGGAGCGCGTGGAGGATTCGCTCCGGCGCCGCTTCGGCGCAGCGTTGCAGGCCCGCGCGGAAGCAGCTCCATCAGTGGCAGAGGCGCTGCGCCGCTACTTTGACGGGGAGCTGGCCTCGCTCGAAAAGCTCGCCATCGACCCAGGCGGAACACCCTTCCAGCAGGCCGTGTGGCGCGCCCTGCGCCGCGTCCCGGCCGGGCGCACGACGTTCTACGGCGCGCTCGCGCGCACGATCGGCGCCGCCGGTGCTGCTCGCGCCGCCGGCGCGGCCTGCGGCGCCAATCCGATCTGGCTGGGAATCCCCTGCCATCGTGCGATCGGAAACGACGGCCATCTGACGGGCTATGCCGGTGGCCTCGCGCGCAAGCGCTGGCTGCTCGCACACGAAGGCGCGCTGCCCTACGAGGACAGACCGAGCTTCTCTTCGGCCGTCGCTTTCGCCCAGCGGTAATCGGCCTTGCCACTCGGCGAGCGCACGATCTCGTCCACGAAAAGAACGGCCCGCGGCAGCTTGAAGGGCGCTAGATGCTCGCGCGCGGCATCGCGCAGCGCGTCGGCTGTTACGCTCGCTCCCTGCCGCAGCCGCACGATGGCCGTCACCTGCTGGCCAAAGCGCTCGTGCTTCGTACCCACGACCACGGCATCATAGATCGCAGGGTGGTGCTTGAGGGCCTGCTCCACTTCTTCCGCGAAGACCTTCTCGCCGCCCGTATTGATCGTGACGGAGTCGCGGCCGAGGAGCCGGAGCGTGCCGTCGGCCTCGATCATGGCCCGGTCCCCGGGCACGGCGTAGCGCCGGCCGGCGATCACCGGAAAGGTGCGCTCCGTCTTCTCGGCATCCTTGTAGTAGCCGAGCGGGATCACGCCCTCTCGAGCCAGCCAGCCGCTCTCTACCGAGCCCGGCGCGAGGACGCCCGAGAGATCCTCCTTCAACACCAGGTTGCCTGCCGCGAATGCGAAGTCTCCCGTCGACGCCTTGCCCCCTGCGGCCGTCATCTGGGAGGCCTGCGCTCCGCTCTCCGACGAACCGAGCGCGTCGAGGATGTGTAGGCCCGGCAGCCGCTCCAGGAACTCGCGCTTGAGCGCCGCGGTGAGGATGGCGCCACCGGAGGTGAGCATCCTCAGCGAGGAGAGGTCGTAGGTCTGCTTCGCGAGCTGATCGAGCAGGGGCCGGCCGAATGCGTCGCCCACGATGGTCATCACGTTCACCTTCTCGCGCTCGACGCTGGACCACAGGTCGTGCGGATCGAGATGACGAGGCCGAGACTGCACCACGACCGTGCCGCCTGCGTTCCAGAAGCTGAAGGCCGCCCAATGCGCGGCGCCGTGCATGAAGGGGGGCGCGGCCAGCGCGCGCAGCGGCGGCTCCTTCGCACGCAGGGTGATCTCCTCGACGCTCTGCTTCGGAAAAAGGCCCGAGAGCGCCGCCCGATAGATGTCCTCCTGCCGCCAGAGCACGCCCTTCGGCATGCCCGTCGTGCCGCCCGTGTAGAGGATGTAGAGGTCGTCCGGCGAGACGTCGCGGGGCGGCTCCGGGCTCGCCGCGGCCAGGGCGGCCTCGTAGTCGAGGGCGCCCGGGAGGAGCGCCGCCCCGGACTCGTCCGCGACCTGAAGCCAGAGCTTCAGCTTCGGCAGGCGCTCGCGCAGGTGCGCCAGCGTCGCGGCAAAGCTCGCGTGGTAGATCACGGCCCGCGCATCGGCGTTATCGAAGAGATGGAGCAGCTCCTCCTCGACGTAGCGGTAGTTCACGTTGAAGGGCGCCGTACGCGCCTTGTACGCACCGAGCATGCCCTCCAGGTACTCGTTGCCGTTGTAGAGAAGCAGGGCCACATGATCCTGGCCCGATTCCCAGCTCCGAAGCGAAGCGCGCTCGCTGTGGCAGCCGAGGCCATGGGCCCGGAGAACCGCGGCCAGGCGCCGCGTACGGTCCGTCACCTGCGCCCAGCTGAGGCGCAGGTCGCGGAAGACGAGACATTCGCGATCGGGGACCACCGCGGCGATCGCTTCGTGGATGTGGGCGAGGTTCAGGCAGGTATCCATGCAGCTCCTTGAATGCCGAAGCGAACGAGAGCGCGCACACCGAGCAGGGTATCCTCGACACGCTCCGGTGTCGAAGATCCGCCGCTGCCAAAGCTCCCGTCGGCGTGTTGCGCGGGCAGCAACGCCAGCAGGACCTCTTGCGCGTCCACACGGCCGCCCGGCAGGGCGCGGACGTCGCAGAGCAGCAGCGTGTGCGCCACCGCGAGTGCGTCGAGGCGCCCGCTGCGGAATCCCTTCTCGAGGGCCCGCCCGCACCATTGGAGCGCCTCGTCGGCGAGCTCGAACGAGCCGTTGCTGCAGAGCGGGGCATAGGCCATGAGCCCGAGCCCATCGCCCGCTTCGACGCGCTCCGGAGAGAAGTGCGAGGCCAAGAAATGTTCGGCGCTTTCCAGCGTACGCGAGCTGCCGCAGGAGAGCTTCGAGAGCTGGCCGGCCAGCATCCCTGTCAACACAACCGGATCTTCCTGAGCCAGGGAAAGCCCCTCCTCGCTTGCTTCGCTCCACGCGCCATCGGCCTCCTGCGCGGAGCCCAGCCAGGCAACGAGTCCTTCGAGCAGGGGCCCGCGCCGGCGTCCCGCCTCGTCGAGGATCGCGAGCGTCTCGAGGGCGCCCAGAAGCGTGCCGCAACCGGGAAGCAGAGGAGGCGGCTGGCTCACGCGCGCAAAGCCCCCGTCCGCGCAGCGCCACGCGGCGAGGACGGCCTCCACGCGCTCGGGAGCCGCTTCGCCCAGCAGCCCATAGAGGCGCTCACGGGCGAGCACCCCGCCGCGGGCCTCGACGAAGGCGCGCGCACGCGCGAGGGCCTGCTCGATCGCGGGCGAGCTGCGCGGCGGGCCACTCACACGCGCAGCAGCAATCCCGTCAGGTAGGAGCCCTCGGGATGGTGGATCGCGACCGGATGGTCGCTCGGTGCTCCCAGCGTCGCGAGCACCTGCGCGCTTCTGCCTGCGTCGAGGCAGGCGCCGAAGACGATCTGCCGAAACAGCGTTGCGTCCACGGCATGCGAGCAGGAGAACGCCAGCACGAAGGCTCCCGGTGCCGCGCGGCGCAGCGCGAACAGCAGCACGTCCTTGTGCGCCCGCGACGCACGGGGAACGTCGGACTTTCGTTTCGCCAGCGGCGGAGGATCGAGCACCAGCAGGTCGTAGCCCGCGTCGTCCTGGCGTACGAAGCGGAAGCCGTCGGCCTCGACCATGCGGGGCTCCACTTCGACAGCGTTCGCCGCGAGGTTTCGCTGCGCCGTCGCCAGCGCTGCGCTGGAGGAGTCCACCAGCGTGACGCTCGATGCTCCTCCGCGCGCGGCGGCTACCGCGAAGCCCCCCGTGTAACAGAAGAGGTCGAGCATACGCCGGCCGCGCGCGAGCTTCTGGACCAGATCGCGCGCGTCGCGCTGGTCGAGATAGAAGCCGCTCTTCTGGCCGTGCGCGAGATCGACCTCGTAGCGGCGGCCGCGCTCGTCGATGAAGAGCTGCCCCGCCGGCTCGCTGCCCCAGAGCGTGCCCTGCCCCGCCTCGAAGCCGTCGCGCCGCGCGGCCACGCTGTCGTCGCGCTGGTAGCCCGACGGCGCCCCCGTCGCGGACTGCAAAGCTTCCGCCACGAGAGCCAGCCGAGCGTGCATGCCTGCGCTCGAGCAGCGGACCACGACCGTGTCGGCGTAGCGATCGACCACGAGCCCCGGCAGGCCGTCCCCCTCGGAGTTCACGAGACGCACGGCATCCGTGCCCGCGAGCAGCGGATCGGCCGCACGCCGCTCAACCGCCAGCGCGATCAGATCCGCCACGAGAGCGTCACCGGGCTCGTCCTTGCCGAAAGCGAGCAGGCGCACGCGGATCTGCGAGGCCGGCGCATAGTGGCCGAAGCCGAGACACTCACCCTCGGCCGAGACGACGCGCACCCAGTCTCCGGCTGCGGGCTCGCCCTCGACACGCGCAACCGCGCCCGAGAGCAGCCACGGATGCCCCCGCCGCAGGGAGCGGTCGCGGCCCGGGGCGAGGACGATGTCATGCATGCTGCGACGTTGGTCCATTGCCGGCGTCGCGTCCAGCAAGGGGCCGACCACGGCGGGCGTGCTAACACCCTGGGACGGAGCAGCCGCGGCCGGCCGCCGAGGAGCCGATGTCCCACGATCCCGCCCGCCCCGCGAACCGACTCGCGGGCGAGACCAGCGCTTACCTGCGCCAGCACATGCACAACCCGGTGGACTGGTATCCCTGGGGAGAGCAGGCGCTTGCCCGCGCACGCGACGAAGACCGGCCGCTGCTCGTCTCCATTGGCTACAGCGCCTGCCATTGGTGTCATGTGATGGAGCGCGAATCGTTCGAGGACGAGGAGACGGCAGCGCTCATGAACCGTCTCTACGTCAGCGTGAAGGTCGATCGCGAGGAGCGTCCCGACGTCGATCAGCTCTACATGGATACGGTCGTTCGCCTCACGGGAAGCGGCGGCTGGCCCCTCACGGTCTTCTGCACGCCCGAGGGCCGGCCCTTCTACGCCGGCACCTACTTTCCGCCGCGGCCTGCCCCCGGGCGGCCCTCGTTCCGGCAGGTGCTGGAGGCCGTGGATGAAGCCTGGCGCACGCGCCGAGACGAGGTGGAGCAGAGCGCGGCGCAGATCCTCGACGTGCTGCGTGAGCGGCCCGCGGGCGTCGCCAGCGCGCCACCCGGACGCCACACGCTCGCGGCGGCGGCCGAACGCGTGATGGCGAGTG
>CAYGXT010000235.1:0-5496 GCA_964353695.1 uncultured Myxococcaceae bacterium | reverse complement strand
TCGCGCTTCCGCGCTCCGTGCCTTCGAGGCACTCGCACCGGCGCGCACCTTCGCCATCGGCTGGCGTCAGGGAACGCCGTGCCAATGTGACGAGTTTCACGGGGGAGAACCTGCGCTCAATGGCGGACATCTGTACTTTGGGCCAAATTTCTTGACGGGAGAACCCGCCCTCCAATGGCGGACTGGTGCTAGCCCATCAATGAAATCTATTTCATAGGCACAAGGAGAGCCACGATGAAACTCGGAAAATTGCCTTCCTCGAGATTGCTGGCGTTCGTTGCGGCAATCGCGCTCAGCACTCCGGTTTGGGCGATTACTGGCGTGCAGGTCGGGCCAAGCGGCAAGACCTACGCGTCTGCCGAAGTGCAATGTGCCCTCAATCCGATCACTGGCATGGCCCCGATGGTTCAAGCTGGGCTGTACAACCCGAAAAAGAATGCGAGCGCCACGGTTTCGCTCAATGGCGCTCCTTTCGCAACTGTCACATTCCTGAGTCCGGACACTAACGTGTGGCTCGCCAACGGGGTCAACACGGTTATTGTGGCCCCTAACAAGAAGACGGACGATACCTATTTGTTTGACGCGACGTTGGCATATCCTGGTCAACCCAACGTTTGCATTCCGGATACCAGAGGAAATAACGTGAGCGGTGATTTGGAATACGCAGCCAGCGGTAAGTCCTATGCAACGGTGACACCCGGTTGTGCATTCAATTCACTGACCGGTCGGGCGCAGCCTTTTGTGAATCTCTTTGTTAACGGCTCCTACCTGCTCAATGTTTCCGTCAACAACGTACCGCTTACGCAGCTGGTCGGACCCCGGGATCACACAGCCGTGTTTCTGAGCGCTGGCTTGAATGTCATCTCGGCGGCCAATGCTTCCCTTTCCACCGACTACTATGTTCGGGACGGTGGCGGGGGTGCCTGCACGCTTCCTTAGTGGCGGAAGAGCAGTGATCGTCCGTGCGGATGATGATCAGAGCTGTTCTCGGCGAGGTCGCGGTCAAGCCCGTAAGGTATCGCTCGCGGGAACAGCTCCGGCTTTCCAGTCGCCCGCTTCGGCGATCACCGCGCAAACGCCTCAGTCCTCGGTCTCCGTCCTGGGCATATGAACCTGGGGCGGGGATATCTGGCTTCAAGGCCCATCGGAGGGCAGGCTCTCCAATAGGAGGTCTACGTAAAGAAGCGCTCCGCCGGGTGGGGGGCTCCGGCGTAGCCTCGGGCAGCCTCGCCCGTGAAGCAGGGGCCTCGCATCCTTCCAGCCGAGCGGCACGGTCGAGGCCCCCGGCCCTCGACCATGCTTCTACCTGGCGACGCGGCGGGGCTGGAACCGTCCTATCCCGCCCGTCTTGGCGGGGACCACCCGTGAGCGGATTTCTTGGAGCCGCATAGAGCCGCGGAGCCGCACTACACGCTGCCCAATGCAGCCTCTTGCAGCCACTCGCAACGCTGGAGCCGCAAGCTTGCGTCACTTCTTCAGGGGCTGAGGAACTTCGAACCTGAGGGTCGGGGGTTCGAGTCCCTCCCGGCGCGCCAATCACTTGTCGAACATGGAGATTTCGGTGTGCCGGCGGGTGCCGTGATCGTGAGCGAGCCCGAGACACACGACTATGGTCCCGAGTACCGGGCCGATTGCGGCTACGAGTGCCGCGACTCGGGCGGTCATCACTGGTGGTTCTATCAGCGACTCCGCACCGGTGCCGAGGGGTAGGACCAATCGACGACCTTGCGCTCGATCCGGAGCGACGGAGCCAGGGACGGCTCGGACGCGTCGTTCTCGATCTCCTGGACCTCGCGTGCCTGTCCGTCGAAGACAACAGCCGCCACTTCGTCGCCCCCCGCGAAGAGCTTCAGCGTGAACGGCGGCACGCCGGGATGCACGACCAGCTGGATCGTTGCCGCCGGACCGGAGGCTTCCTCTTTCTGCGCCACGCTGGGCCCACTCGCCGCGAGCAGAATCATCGCAGCGACTACGATACGGAGAGGGCGGACCGAAGGTCGGCCTCGCGGCCCCATGGCGGCTCCTCGACTCACGGCAGGCTCGACGCCGGCGATCGGGATCCATCCGATCGCAGGGCGAACTCGACCACGAGCCCACGCTCGTCGGGAGCAGTGGGCTCGTAGAAGATCGCATGAGGCGGGATTCCGAGGTGCGTATCGTCTAGCGCGCGCACACCGACATCGGGGATGCACCGCTCTCCTTCGGGCCCGAGCGCGCGCAGCGTGCGCGGATAGCCCTCGCCGGGATGCGCACCCGCCCACTCGAGCAGGCACACCTCGAGCCCGCGCATCGGGTCGTTCTCGGCGATGAACCACGGCGCTGCGCAGGGAAGCGCGCGCCCGGCCTCGATGTCGTCCACGCTGCTGGGCACGTACGCCGCAACTCGCCCGTCGGGCCCCGCCACGAGTGTCTGGACCGCGCCGCGACGCATGTCTTGCGGCTGCGCGCAGACCGCAAAACGACGGATGCGCCCGGCCGCATCGGCGACCCCGGGCAGATACGTGAGCCGATAGCCCTGCGCGGCGCCGCCCGCGGTCGCCGAGTCGAGACAGGCGTCTCCGTCGGGTCCGAGTGCCGCGAGGCTCGGCGGCCGACTGCGCTGCGGATGATGCTCGGTGTACGCATTGGTGCAGCGCACGATCTCCTCCACGGCCCGGCGTCCTGCTCGCTCGCTCGCCTCCTGCGCACGGACCGCACGCCAATCGGTCGCTACGACGAATGCCGTGGCGCCTGCGAGAAGGTGGAAGAGAGTCGGCGCCACGAGGGCGGCGAGCCAGACGCTGCGGTGCGATCGCTCCGACGGCGGCAGCGCGCGCCCGGCACGCCACGCGGTGCTGGCGAGAAGGATCTGGGCGGGGACGACGAGAACGCCGCACAAGCTCGAGACGATCCCGAGACCACTCGCGGTCTGCATTCCCATCAGGACCCAGCCCACGAGACGCAGCACGCCCACCACGAGGCCCGCGACGGCGGCGCCGAGCGCCAGTCCGAGCCCCAGCCCTCGGCGCTGCAACGCGAGGATGGTGATGGCCGCAGCATAAGGCGCCGCCGTGATGGCAAACGCCCAGCCTTGCTCGCGTGCTCCCAGCAGCAACGGATCCGCCAGCGCCGCGGCGATGCCAAGGATTGCCGCGGCTGCTGAGAGCGCGATGGAGATCGCGAGCCAGGCGCCGACGGAGCGCACGCCCGGGCCCGTCATCGGACGACCGTCGCGGCGCGGGCATCCCACACGGCGGCGCAGCCCTGCGCGTCGCCGAGGTCACATGCGCGGCGATTGAGGCGCGCGACGCGCGGCCAGTCGCCGCCAATGGATCGGTCCCAGGCGTAGAGGGACGCCGCCGAGAGACAGCCCCGTGCGAGACCGGCTTCGCAGCCGAGCTCGTACAGGGCCGCTGCCCGTGCCGGATCGGGACGCACGCCGACGTCGCCTTCGAATGTGCGCCCCGCGTCCTGACACGCGTCTGCGTCGCTGCTTTCGCGACACGCAATCTCCTTCCTCTCCGCATCCGTGGGATCCGAGCGCGTGGCGTCTCGCCCAGTCGCTAAATGGATCCGGCCGGTCTCGTCGAGAAGCCACGATTCTCCGGCGCTTCGCCCCGCGAGCTCGAACTCACGCACGATGCCAGCGGCGTCCGGCGTCCCGGGTCGGTAGATGAGGCGCTCGCCCTCTGCATCGAACACGAGACCGTCGTCCTTCGTCTCCACCGCCCGCGCGCCAAGACAGGAGCCGAGCGCTGCCGAGAGTGCGCCGGCCCCGCGCGGATGGCCAGCGGCTGGAGCTGCACCAGTGATGAGGCAATGTTTCGCGCGCCGCGGTCCCTTGCCCCAGGCCTCCGCGCAGCCGGGCGGCGCTTCTTCGACGTTCCGGGGCTGGGCGATGAGGAAGAGGCCCGACTCGTCGACCACGTAGGTGTTGCCTCCGCCGCGAGGCCGGCGCTGCGCCGCGGCGCACACGTCGAAGAGCTCCACCCGGCCGCTAGGGCTCTCTATGGCGGGCTGATAGGAAAGATGGTGGGCGGCGAGCTCGCCCCGCACGGTCTGCTCGTCGAGGCAGCCCGAGCCCGCCGGGCCCAGCGCTGCTAGATCCGGCGGGAAGCCCCGAGCAGAATGCGCATCCGCCCAGGCCCAGGCGCAGCGCACGATCTCGTGCACGGCCCGATGGGCATCGGCATCGGCCCGCTCTCCCGACTTCGCGTCGTAGACCTGCCACTGCATCGCCGTCGCAACGATGAAACCGTACGCGAGCGGTGCGGCCACGCCGATGCCGAACGCTCCCGAACGCTTCTCGATGGCCGGCAGCGCGCGGTGTGCGCGCAGCGCGGTGAGGGTGAGCAGCAGCTGGACGGGCGCAAAGAGCGCTGCAAGGCCGATCGACTGGAGCTGCTGCGTGCTGCTCGCGAAGCCCGCGAAGAGGACGAGCACGGCGATCACCGGTCCGAGCATCACGCTGGCCACGCCCCCGATGCCCACCGCGAGCGCAAGGCCCAGCGAGCGGCGCGCGCACAGGAGGAGGCCCGCGGCACCCGCATAAGGAAGCGCAAGCGCCGCCGCAAGCAGCACATAGCGCTGGCGATCGGCGTCGAGCTCGAAGGTCGGCGCCGCGAGCGCGAAGTAGCCACAGATCAGGAGCAGGGAGGCGGCAAGACTGGCGAGGGCGATACGCGCGGACACGAGGGATTCTCCGCCGGACGAGGCTCGGCTCTCTCATCGGAGCGCCGCGGGTCCAACTCGAGCCCGCGGCATCGCCGGGCCGATGCATGCCGTTGACGGGAGTGTGCGGCAGCGGTCACCGAGCGTTCTGGGTAGGGCGAGGTACAAATCGCCGACGGTCCAGTCGTCGTTCGCGAAGAGTGTGGCGCCCTGTGTCAGGGTAGTTGTCGCATCACCTTCGCTTCGGAAGAACACGCCGAGGCTCGCCCACGCCCTTGACGGTTTAGTTCTAGATCCACCCCCACACACGCCTACACGACAGGGTTACTTTCTCTCGAAGACGAGGCCGTGTGGGAACACAACCCCTCGGCCTCCGCCGCCAGCACCGGAGCGAGGGAGAGGGGGGGGCCTGGACTACTCGGAACGGCGGCCCAGAGGGCGGCGGGAGAGCCTGCCCTCCAACGGTGGTGCGGCGATGGTGCTTGATGCACTGGTCTCGGACGTGGTGGGCTCCTCTCATGAGAATGAAGCGGTCGCTGCCTGGCCACCCGGGCCGAGGACCCGGTCAGGGCGCGGCCCCGGCGGGATGAACCGGGGTCGCTAGGCCGGAGACCGCCCTGCGGCCGTCGAACGAAGTTCCCGCACCACCAGATAGAGCAGCGGTCCGAACGACCCGGCCGCGAAGGTGAGGACAATGAACGGCCTGGCCACAGATTGCCGCCGGCCCGCGCCGGCCTGCAATTACCTCCGACGTCATTGAAAGGCCTCGCCGTGCGGGCGACTATGCGCCAGAACGAAGGAGCCCGGATCGTGGCGCTGCCCACGCTGAAAAGGAGCCCCGGCGGG
>CAYGXT010000234.1:0-5528 GCA_964353695.1 uncultured Myxococcaceae bacterium | reverse complement strand
GCAGTAGATGGAAGCCGGCCTGCAACGTCTTGCTGTAGCGCCCGAGCCGTTCCACGACGTAGGCGCTCTGCTGCGGCACGATGGTGGCGATACGCGCCACCACGAAGATCGCGAGCGCCGCCAGTGCCAGAACGGTGACGAGAGCCCCGGAATCCATACACACTCCTCCCCTTGCGCGTCTGCTCAGCTCGCGGCGCGCTCTTTCCGAACTTCGAGCGTGAGCCCTTCCACGCGGGCCACCCGGCATCGTTCCCCAGCCGCGAGCGGCTCCTCGCCAGCGTTTCGCATGCTGAAGACCGAGCCGCGCAGCTCGCCGCGTCCGAGCGCTCCCGGCGCTAGGGGCTCGGTCGCCACGGCGATCTCGCCCACGAGCGTATCCTCGATCCCCGGCCCTGCCTGTCGCAGCCGCCCAAGGATGCGCGGCCGTACGAGGGCCAGCGCACCCAGCGAGAGCACGGAGAAGAGCAGCCACTGCAGCCAGCCGGGAAGCTCGGGAGCCGCCAGAGTGGCGAGACCGACGAGTAGAGCACCTACGCCGAAGAAGAGCAGGTAGAAGCCGCCCGGCAGCGCCATCTCGCCGCCGAGCAGCAGCATCCCGAGCACGAGCCACGCCCACCAGGTCATCCGGCCCCTCCCGTTTTTTTCAGTGTAGCGGCCGGCCGCGGCGCGGTACTGTGCCGCTCGCGTGCGGGCCTCCACCCTGGCATGGATCTGTCTGTCTCAGGCGATCGGCGGTGCGACGCCGGCCTTCACGAAGCTCGCGCTGGCAGGTCTGGGCCCGTGGACGTTGGTGGTCGTTCGCCAGGTTCTCGGAACGCTGCTGCTGCTGGCGCTGGCGAGCCTTAGGCCCGGAGGTCTGCATGCGGGCCGCGGTGGCGGCCTTCGCAGGGGCGCATTCACGCGGAGAGATCTCGGCCTCGTTCTGCTCCTGTCCTGGGCCGGATTTGCGCTGCCCCAGATTCTCAACGCGCTCGGCCTTGCGCTGTCGAGCGCAACCAATGGCGCCCTGCTCTCTCCCCTCGAGCCCATCGGCATCCTGCTCGGCGGCGCGCTGCTTCTCGGCGAGCGTCTGACACCCCCTCGTGTCGCCGCCGTAACGCTCGGCCTCGCAGGCGCGATCCTGATCGTGCTTCAGGGAAGGGTGCCCGGCGGCGGCGGAGACCTGCGGGGTGATCTCCTGATGGCGCTCGGGCATCTCGCGTGGGCGATCTACACGCTCGCGGCGAAGCCGCTCCTCGAGCGGCACGATCCTCTCCATGTAGCGATCCTCGCGGGGCTGCTCTCACCCCTCCCCCTGCTGCCGCTCGCGCTCAGCGAGCATCTCGACACAGCCGCTGCTGTTCCGGCGCTCGGCTGGATCGTCGCGCTGGCGCTGCTCTCGACCGCGCTCGGCACGCTCGCCTGGAACCGCGGCCTGGCGCACGTGAGCGCGGCCACGATGGCCACCTTCGTCTTTCTCCAGCCGCTGGTTGGCCTCGCGATCGGGCGGTTCGGACTGGGCGAGCCGGTCGGAGGGCTGGCTCTCCTCGGCACGGGCCTCATCATCGCCGGTGTAGTTATCGCGGCGTTGCGGGGAGAGAAGGAGCCGGTCGCGTCTGGAACTTGAACACCGTCCAGCCCTGATCTGCGCCCGCCGTCGTCTCGCTCGAGACCTGGCCACTCGTGTAATCGGGGATGACCTCGCGCCAGAACGGGAGGCCGCTCCGATTGCGCTCGGCCACGCGCACCACCCAATCTCCGGGGATACGATCGAAGAGCAGGAACGCCGCGCGGCGGCCCACGCCGGAACGTCGGTGACGGCGGAGGACGAAGAACTCGGCGACGTCCAAATCGGAAGGATCTTCCGTTGCCGGCGAGCCGCGCATGACGAGGGCGAATCCAGCCACCTCGGCACCCACGCGGATCAGGAACGGAAACCGGCGCTCCGCCTCTTGCCAATAGAGGGGCAGCCGCTCGTAGCCGAACCGTCCGTCCCGGCCGATCTCGATCTCGAAAGCCTTGCTGAGGTCGTGAACGTAGAGCTCCAACAGATTCTCGAGAATGGGCTTCTGCGCGCGCGTCGCGGGCTCGAGCGAGACGGCCCTGCCGTCCGCTCTCTCGTCGTTCCGTCGTTCGCTCATCCTGCTCCACTCACGGGTGTTCACACGCTATGCCTCGCGTGAAGTGTTCGTCAAGCAGACCCGGCGCCCTGCGGACGCTACGCTCGCCTGCGGAGCGGAGGACGTTCTGATCGAGATCTTCGTCGATGCCGATGCATGCCCGGTGAAGGATGAGGTGTACCGGGTGGCCGCCCGCTACGGCCTCCATGTGGTGCTCGTGACCAATTCACGGATGGGCGTTCCGCCGGGACTCGGCGTCGAGCTGGTCGTGGTGGGCCGCGATTCCGACGCTGCGGACGACTGGATCGCGCATCACGTTCGCAAGTCGGACGTGGTCATCACCGCGGACATTCCGCTGGCCGCGCGCTGTCTTGCCACCGGTGCTCGCGTGCTGGGGACGAGCGGGCGCCCCTTCACCGAAGATTCCATCGGCGGCGCGCTCGCCACCCGGCAGCTCAACTCGGACCTGCGCGAGATGGGGATCGCATCCGGGGGACCACGCGCGCTCGCTCCCAAGGATCGCTCCCGATTCTTGTCGAGCCTCGATCAGATGGTTCAGGCGGGCCTGCGTGAAAGTGGCTCCTAACGGCCTGTTCTAGTTCGCCCAGTAGACGAACTCGTCGTCCGGACTATGGGGCGCGTTCGCCGGAGGATCGATGCGGACCGCAGCTTCGAGGAGCGACGGCCAGAGCGGCGCGGACTGCTTCGCGTCGTGCGCGTCGAGCAGCGCTTTCAGCTCGGCCACGCGCGCTGGCTGCGCAGCCGCCAGGTTCACGTGCTCGGTCGGGTCGCTTGCGAGATCGAAGAGCCAAATTGTTGGGGGTCGCTCGGAGACCTGGAGCTTCCAGTCACCGGCCCGCACCACTCGGTAGTGTCCAGAGCGCCAGAAGAGCGTCTCGTGCGGGCGGCCGCTCTTCTGGCCGTTCGCGAAGGGCAAGAGGTTCACGCCGTCGATCACGCGGTCGCTGGGCAGCGCGGCGCCGGCCGCGGCAGCGGCGGTGGCGAAGATGTCGATGCCCGCGACGGGCGCGGCGTTCTCCACGCCCTTCGGCAGCCCCTTCGGCCATTTCACGAAGAATGGCTCATGCACGCCGCCTTCGAAGAAGGTCAGCTTCCAACCACGATAGGGTCGGTTCAGATTCGGCAGGCCCACGTAGTTGGCGCCGCCGTTGTCGCTGGTGAAGAACACCAGCGTGTTCTCCTCGAGCCCGTTGCTGCGAAGTGCATCGAGCACCCGACCCACCGCGCGATCGAGGCCCAGCAGCATGGCGCCGTAGACCCTCTCAGCGTGGCTCTCGATGCCCGCGAGCGCGTCGTAGTCGCTGCGCAGCGCCTGGAGCGGCGTGTGGGGCGCGTTGAAGGCGAGGTACATCAAGAACGGGCGGTTGCGATTCGCCTCGATCGCCCGGACCGCTTCGTCGGCGAGGTAGTCGGTCATGTAGGCGGACGGGCGGAAGGGTTTGCTGCCGTTCTTGCGCACCATGAACGGCAGATTCGCCCACAGGAAGCGGTCGATCGGATCGAAGTCCTGCTTCGAGTTGACGACGTTCGGGTCATCCTCGGGCAGGTACATCGAGGCGCCCGCATAGAAGCCGAGGCTCTCGTCGAAGCCCTGGGACTCCGGGCGAAAGGGCACCGCTTCGCCGAGGTGCCACTTGCCGAAGTGGAGCGTGTGGTAGCCGCGTTGCTGGAGCAGCTCGGCCAGCGTCACCTCGCTCTGCGGCAGACCCTGCTCCTCGCGCGGCGGATAGCTGTCCTCGATCTCCTTATGATAGATCGGCGGCGGCTGGTCGTTGCGAAGGAAGAGCGCGATACCGCGCATGAACGGCACGCCCGCGGGCGTGAACTCAAAGCCCGAGCGCGTCGGATAGCGGCCGGTCATGATGGCGGCGCGCGACGGCGCGCAGGTCGCGTTCGCGGCGTAGCCCGATGTGAAGCTCACGCCGTCGCGCGCGATCGAGTCGATGCGCGGCGTCTTGACCTGGCCGTCGCCGACTCCTCCGCCCTGGAAGCTGAGATCGTTCCATCCAAGGTCATCCGCCAGGATCACGACGATATTCGGCGCACGATCGTTCGGCGTCGCCGCCGCGGGAGCGGGGTCGGCGTCCCAGACCACCTCGCGCGGCGGCCCCACCCGGGGCGCAAACAGACTCGGCAACCGGATCAGCAGCGACGGCAGCAGCTGCCAGCCGAGGATCCCGAGCAGCACGACGACGAAGAGGGCGATGCCGAGTCGCTTCACGAAGATTCTCCTCCCGATAGGCCGAACGCTGCGAGCGCAGCCCGCGCGACTGGCTCGCCCCACTCTTGCACGAAATGCCCGGCCTCGGGAATCTCGAGCGGCGCTGGGCAGCCGCGGATCGTGGCGCGTAGCTCCTCCATCACGGGCTTGCCGAGCACCGGGTCGCGCAGCCCGATCGCCATGAAGCTCTCGCCGCGCCAGTCGTTCGCCAGAAAACTCCGCGCGCGCTCGCCGTAGGCGACGCCCTCCATGCCGGGCTCGACCGCAACGAGCTGAGGAAAGCGCCGCACGCCGGCCTGGTAGCTCGCATCCGGAAACGGCGCAGCGTAGGCCGCAGCGTCGTAGGGATTCAGGGCCCCGGGCGAGGACAGCGCAACCAAGCCCGCGACCGGAATGTCGTGGTGCGCGCCCGCGAAGGCCTTCCAGCCCGCAAAGCCGTCGCTCACGGGCTTCCCGATCGGGAGGGCGGTGTTCATCAGCAGCAGGCGTCGGAAGCGCTCGGGCATCTCCATGGGCAGCGTGAGGCCGAGCAGGCCGCCCCAATCTTGACATACCAATGTGATGCCTCGGAGGTCGAGCCTCTCGAGCAAGCGCAGCGCGGTGTTGCGATGAAACGTGTAGCTGTAGACCCCGTCGTCCGCCGGCTTGTCGGAGCGGCCGAAGCCGAACCAGTCCGGTGCGACCACGCGCGCACCGGCCGCGAGGAAGACCGGGATCATCTTGCGATACAGGTACGCCCAGGTCGGCTCGCCGTGGAGGCAGAGGAAGACCTCCCGCGCATCCTTCGGCCCTTCGTCGAGGTAGTGGAGCCGCATCCCTTCATAGCCGGGCAGGTCGTCGAGGTAGCGCGGAGCCCACGGGAAGAACGGGAGCCGCGCGAAACGCTCCTCGGGCGTGCGCAGCAGCTTCATCGCTGCGACGCCCCGGTCGGATCCTTCGCCGCATCGCCGTCTTTGTTCACCGCGCGGCGCGCGTCAATCGCCGCGCGCACCCGGGCATGCTCTTCACGGTTGAACGAGAAGCGCGTCATGAGAACGGCCCCGATTCCAAAGCAGACCAGCGGGAAGATCGCGAAGAGAATCCGCATCGCGAGCTTCGCCGTCTCCGTTTGCTCGGCGTTCGGCTGGAAGCCCACGAGCTGAAGCACGACTCCCGTGATCATCATCGTGATGCCGCCCGATCCTTTG
>CAYGXT010000233.1:0-5569 GCA_964353695.1 uncultured Myxococcaceae bacterium | reverse complement strand
AGGACTTCATGCTGAGGCATCGCGTGCCGACCGCCGGCCATGCTAGCTTCGACGATCACGCGGCCGCCGCGGCGCACGTGCGCGCTCACGCTGGGCCCTGCGTCGTGAAGGCCGACGGCCTCGCGGCCGGCAAGGGCGTAGCGGTCTGCGACGGGCCAGAGGCTGCGCTTGCAGCTCTCGAGGAGATCATGGGCGCGCGCCGCTTCGGCGCAGCCGGCGAGCGCGTCGTGATCGAGGAGCGGCTTTTCGGCGAGGAGGCCTCCTACTACGCCATCACCGACGGCGAGCACGTCGTTACGCTGGCGGCCGCCCAGGACCACAAGCGAGCCCTCGACGGGGACCTCGGCGAGAACACCGGCGGCATGGGCGCCTACGCGCCGGCGCCGGTCGTCGGCCCGGCGGTCGAGAAGCGGGTGCTCGAGGAGATCGTGCATCCAACGCTGCGCGGCCTCGCGTCGGAGGGCCTTCCGTATCGCGGCGTGCTCTACGTGGGCCTCATGATCGACGCTGCGGGTACGCCGAAGGTGGTGGAGTTCAACGTTCGCTTCGGCGATCCCGAGACGCAGGCGCTGATGCTCCAAATGTCCGGGGATCTCTTGCCGCTGCTCGACGCTGCGGCGCGCGGCCGACTCGAGCCCGCGCAGCGCGCGGGGGAGGGCGATGCCGCGGTCTGCGTGGTGCTGGCATCGGGCGGCTATCCGCGCGACTACGAGACGGGCAAGCCGATCGAAGGCATCGAAGATGCCGAGCGCGATCACGACGTAGTCGTCTTTCACGCCGGCACCCGGCGCAATCAGGCGGGCCGGCTCGTGACGGCGGGAGGGCGCGTTCTCGGCGTCACCGCGCGGGGCGAGAGCCTCGCCGCCGCGCGCGCGCGCGCCTACGAGGCCTGTGACCGCATCCACTTCGACGGCATGCAGCTGCGCCGCGACATCGGCGCGCGGGCGTTCGGGCGATGAAGGACGCCGGGCTGGCTGGAGGGGCTGCGCGGACTGCACTGGCCGCGCTGGTGGAGTCAGCGCTGGCGGCCGTGCGCGCGGGGCTTGCCGTCGCGTATCCGACGGAGACGCTCTACGGACTCGGCGCCGACGCCGCCTCGGAGCGCGCGATCGGACGGCTGCTCGCGTGGAAGGGGCGCGAGGCATCGCAGCCCCTCACGATTCTCGTGGAGACGGCCGCGGCCCTCGAGGGGCTTGGCATAGCGCTCCCGGCAGCGGGGCAAGCGCTCATCGACGCCTTCTGGCCGGGGCCGCTTACGCTGGTGCTGCCGGCGCGGCGCCGCTTTGCGCCTGGTGTCGGGCGCGCCGACGGAGCCGTCGGGGTACGCTGCTCCTCGCATCCCCTCGCGGCCGCTCTCGCGGCGCGGCTTGCAAACGAAGGGCTGACGATCACGTCCACGAGCCTCAACCGCACGGGTGGAGTGCCGGCGCGCACCCGGGCCGAGGCGCGTGCTGTTTGTGGGGAGGGCGAGGGCGCAATGCTGCTGCTGGACGGCGCGGGCTCGCCGGAGCCCTCGGGCGTAGCGAGCACGGTGCTGGATCTGACGGCGTCGGAGCCCAGGCTGCTGCGTGCGGGCGCCGTGTCGCGCGAGGCCCTCGAGCGCGTGGTCGGGCGCCTGCAGGCTACGGGGCCGGAGAGCGCGGCGTGACACTCGTTCGGCCCTTTCGCGGCCTTCGCTACGACACTGCGCGCGTCGATCTCTCGCGCGTGATCGTGCCGCCCTACGACGTGATCACGAGCGAGGAGCGTCTGGCCTTCCACGAGCGCGATCCCTACAGCGCGATCCGTATCGAGCTTCCGCGCGAGGTCGGCTCCGAGGGCGGCTACGACGATGTTGCCCGAACGCTCGCAGCCTGGCAGAGCGAAGGCGTGCTGCGCCACGATCCGGCACCGGGTTTTTATACGCTGCGCCAGGCCTTCACGACGCCGGGCGGCGAGAAGCTCGTGCGCGAGGGCGTGTTCGCGCTGCTGCAGCTCGAAGACTATGAGCGCCGCATCGTGCGCCCCCACGAGCGGACGCTGGCCGGGCCGAAGGCCGATCGGCTCCGCATGCTGCGCGCCACACGCGCGAACCTCTCGATCGTGTTCCTGCTGTACGAGGATCGCGAGAACGCGCTCGGCAAAGTGCTCGCGAGCGGCTTCGCGGCGGGCCCGCTCGGCGTGGCGCGTGACGGCGGCGGAGTCGAGCACACGCTTGGGCGCATCGACGACGTGCGCGGGCAGCAGGCGATCTCCGGCTTCTTGGCGGAGCGTCCCGTAGTGATCGCCGACGGTCACCATCGCTACGAGACGGCGCTCGCCTACCGCGACGAGCGGCGCGCACTGGAGCCCAGCGCCGGGCCCGAGGCCCCCTTCGAGTTCACCCTCGTCTACCTCGCCAACGCCTATGGAGAGGGCACGCTGCTGCTCCCGATTCACCGCGTCGTGAAGCAGGGGCCAGCCCCGACCGACCTCGTCTGGCAGGAGCGTCTCGCGGGCTGGCAGCATCGACACATAACGGTGTCGAGCCCGGCAGCGCTGCCGGCGGCACTGGCCGAGCACCTGGCGCCGCTCGCGCGCCGGCCGTGTTTTGCGGCCGATGACGGCTCGGGCACGCTTCGCATCTTCTGGCGCGACGGAAAGCCTGACGAGCTCTCGATCCGCGTGCTTCACCGCGAGGTGATCGAGGGAGTCTTTGGCCTCGGCGAGGCCGCCGTGCGCGAGGGTGCGCTCGACTATCCGAAAGACGCCGTGCGAGCGGCCGAGGCCGTTCGCGCCGGCCGGGGCGCGGTAGCGCTGTACCTCAATCCGCTCGTGCCCGAGGACGTCTTCCGCGTGACGGGCGCCGGCGAGCTGCTGCCGCAAAAGTCGACCTTCTTCTTGCCGAAGCTGCCGACGGGCCTCGTCTTCCGCAGCTTCGAGGAGCCGGCATGAGGCGGCCGGGTCGGCGCCGCACGCACCCCGAGGCCCTGGGAGCGCTCGTCCCCGCCCTGCTCGAGGATCTCGGCCTCGAAGCGACTCGCACCCTCACACGCATCGCCGATCGCTGGGAGGCCATCGTCGGCTCGCATGCCGCGCCCCATGCGTGGCCCGCCGCGATCCGCGGTAAGACGTTCGAGGTCGAGGTCGATTCGAGCGTGTGGGTGCAGACGCTGCGCCTGCAGTCGCCCGAGATCCTGGCGAAGCTCGAAGCAGCGCTCGGGCCCGAGGCGCCGCGAGAGCTGTGGATCCGCATCGGGAGCCGCGAGCGATAGGAGCGAGAGGATCAGAGGCCGCCGGGGCTGTCGCCGCGCGGTAGCAAGTCGTCGACCCGGATTGCGGCATCCGGGAAGGCCGCGACGGCGATCGTCTCGCCCGGCCGAGCAACACGTCGGTCGCGCCAGATTGCAGTGACGGGATCCGGGTCGCGCAGCCGCTCGACGACGTTCTCGCGCAGGTTCACGATCCAATATTCGTGCACGCCGCTCGATGCGTAGATGCGCGCCTTCGAGAGCCGGTCGGTCGCGAGGCTCGTCTCGGAGACCTCGATCACGAGCAGCGCCTCGGACGGGAGGCGCGAATCGTAGTCCTCGAGCGTGCCCGGCAGAACCGCAACGTCCGGCTCCGGAAGTGACCAGCTTCCGACCCGCAGCGGAAGCTGGGGACGGATCACGGCACGGTCTCCGACTGCCCGGAACAGCGCGCCCACCGCGCGCGCCACGCCACTGGAGTGACGAATCCCACTCGGTGTCATCGCGACGATCACCCCTTCGAGGAGCTCGACGCGATCGGCTTCCGTGAGCTCTTCGGCCTCGACGAGGGCCAGGTATTGCTCGACGGTGAACCGCGTGGGCTCGCTCGGCTGCGGGGTGATGGGAGGGAAAGAGGCGGGTTCCATGGGTACACCCGGGAGGGACCAGGGACGCGTCACGATGATACCGGCAGGCGGGTCCCCCGTCAGCCGAGCGTCGGCCGCCGGCTCCTCGGAAGGGGGCCCAGCGCTGCGGAGATACGAGGCTCCGGAGAATTGGCTATCCTGGGCCCGTCATGAGCCAGCCCACCCAACCGACCGTGGCCTCCGGCGCCGGTCTCGTCTGCGACTTCTGCGGCCAGCGCTCGGGAAGCGTGCGCCGGGTGGCCCTGGACCGCGGCTATGACCGCCTGAAGCCCTCGACCCGCGAGCTCTACGCCTGCCCCCCCTGCTCGGAGGCGAAGGAGAAAGCTCGCAAAGGGCTCCCGCCCCGTTGACCCTCCGGCGGCAGTTCCCTAGATTCGGCCGCCGCTTACGCCTCGAAGGAGCCTCCATTCCATGGTCAAGATCCGTCTCACGCGTGCCGGTGCGAAGAAGCGACCCTTCTATCGCGTCATCGCGATCGACGAGCGCGACAAGCGCGACGGCCGCGCGCTCGAATTTCTCGGCACTTACGACCCGAAGACCAAGCCGCCGCTGGTCACACTCGACGTTCCGCACGTCGATGCATGGATCGCGCGCGGTGCGCAGCTCTCGGACTCGGTGCGCTCGATCCTGAAGCAGGCGCGCGGCGCTGCGAAGGCGAGCGGGGAGGCGGCCTAGAACATGTCAGAGCGAGGAACACCGGGGGAGCTGGTCGAGTTCATGGCGAAGGCGCTCGTGTCGGATCCGTCGGCCGTCGCCGTGCGCGAGGTCGCCGGCGATTCCGTGGTCGAGCTCGAGACGGCGGAAGCGGATCGTGGCCGCGTGATCGGACGTCAGGGCCGCGTAGCGAAGGCGATGCGTGCCGTGCTGGCCGCTTCCCGGGTGGGGGCGTCCTGGCGACTCGAGATCCTCGACTAGGAGGGCCCGTCGTACTCGGCCGCGTTCTCGGCGCTCACGGGCTCCGGGGCATGGTGCGGGTGAAGTGGCTCGGGGACGGGCCTGATAACCTGATTCAGGCGCAGGAGCTGCGGCTCGGGCGCACCCCCGACGGCGCGGCGACGAGCTCCTACAAGGTTCGCGGTCATCTGCAGGGGCGATCCGGCGAGGTGCGGATCGCGCTGGCGGGCATCGAGGATCGGGACGCCGCAGATGGGTTGCGGGGCTGCTGGGTTCTCGGCAATCCCGAAGAGCTGCCTTCTCTCCCGCCCGGCGAACACTATTGGTACGAGCTGATCGGCTGCCGGGTAGAGACCGGGGACGGCCGTAGCGTTGGAACGGTGAAGGAGATCTGGGAGACCGGGGCGCACGACGTCCTGGTGATCGAGACGGCGGACAAACGGCAGGTGCTGCTGCCGACAGCCGGCGAGTTTCTGCGAGAGATCGACGTATCGGGGCGAAGGCTCGTGGTTGAAGTGATCCCCGGGCTTCTCGATCCCGTTTGAGGCGAGGACGATGCTCCGGATCGACGTCGTAACGATCTTTCCGGCGCTCTTCGAGGCCTTTCTCGGCGAGTCGATGGTGGGCATCGCGGGCGGAGCCGGGGCGCTGGAGGTCGGGGTTCACGACCTGCGGGGCTTCACCTCGGACCGACACCGCACGGTGGATGACGCTCCCTACGGCGGCGGGCCCGGGATGGTGATGAAGCCCGAGCCGCTGGTGGCGGCGATCGAGGCGCTGGCAGGACCGAAGGGAGAGGCAAGGCGGGGGAGGGTGATC
>CAYGXT010000232.1:0-5599 GCA_964353695.1 uncultured Myxococcaceae bacterium | reverse complement strand
TTAGCAGGCCCGTCACGGCCGTCACGAGACTCGAGGCCTGCGTGGTGTCGCCGGGGGGCGGAATCTTGCACCTACCACCGGCGGTAATCTGTGCTCCGGTGGGGCCGTTGGTCACGGAGCTCGACGGGGGCGCGATCGCCATCGATACGCCGCAGTTTCAGTTTCACGCGACGCTGGCGTCCGTTGCGGCTGGGAACCGATGGACGGCCGAGCTCCAGAACCCGACGCTCACGTTCAGCAACCCGGCGCTCGTCGGAAAGGTTCCCGACGGGAGCATCATCTCCCTGCAGATCTACATCGATGCGTTTCCGTCCGCCGTGTTCGCGGTGGCCGACGTCACGGATGGGCCCACGGAGGCGATCGCGTTCCGCAAGATTCCCACCCAGCCGCTGTCGCCGGGAACGCTCACGCTGCTCGAGGCGAGCAGCGCGAAGCTCGCAGCGAGCGCTGTGCCATTCGCTCCGGGGCTGCTCGAGACGTTCCTCGACGGGGATTCCATCTCCGTCCTGGGCCGGGTCAGCTTCCAGGTCTCCTTTGAAGCCGGATACTTGCCGGTGTCGATCAGCTCGGTCGTGCTCGGCACGTCCTTCTCGCTGACCGACCCATGCGGCACCGCCACGGGCACCGACGGCTTGCCCACGCACGCGTGCAAGGTCGGATTCGAGCTCTTCGAAGCGCATCGAGCGACCGCAGTGGCCTCGCTCGCCTGCCGAGCAGATCTCTCGCAGGATGGCGCTGTCAACTTCAAGGATCTCGCCTTGCTCAAGAGCGTCTTCTTCCAGAGCTGTCAGCCCTAGCGCCAAGAGGGGCGACGAGGCATGCGAATCGAACTCCGGTTTCTGGTCTTCGCGCTGCTGCTCGGTATTTCAGCGCCCCAGGCAGAGCCCGAGGCCTCTGGGCCGTCGCCCAATCCGTTTCCGGACCGTGAGCAGCTCGAGTCGCTGGGGCAGGCGCCTGCGATCTCCGACCTGCTGAAGACACCCTCCGTCAACGTGGCCGAGTGGAAGCTCACGGGACCGCTGCCGGACACGGCTGGCGCCACGCCCCACGTGGCGGGAAGCGCCACTGAAAAGCTCCTCGACGTGGCGGTGTCGAAGCGTACGGGGCTCGCCAGCTCCACCGAGTCGATGCACTGTGCCGCGCGCGAGATCGGCCGCTTCGCGCTCACGCACGATGCGCTGCCGGACTCGGGTCTCGTCGAGTTCATCGCGGCGCGATGCGGCTCCACCGGCAGCGGCATCCGGCCAGGCTATCTCTCGACACGCGTGCCCACCGGCGTCACCGACGACCAGATCAACGAGCGCTGGCGGGGCGGGCTCGAGGAGATGTTGTCGACGTCGCTCCAAGGCGGGCCCGTCGAGATCGGCCTCTGGTTCGGCCGCGAAGGAGATCGCGCCGTGGCCATCGTCGCGTCGAGCCAGCGCATGGCCCGGATCGAGCCGTTCTCGACGGTCTCTGACGGCGGGGCGGTGACGATCCGTGGCGAGGTGCTGACGTCCACCGCAGCAGTTTCCGCGCTGGTGAACCGCGGGCGGTTCGGCTTCGCCGCCTGCAGCCGCGAGCCAGGAATCGGGCTGCCGCGCTTCTCCTTCCGCTGTGAGCTTGCGGCGGGCGACCCCCAGGCAGCCATCGAAATCTCCGTGCTTCCTGTCGGCCGCATCCTCACCACCTCGGCGCTGCGAACGCTCGCCAGACCCCCGGGCTCGGCAGCCGACACGTACCGGCGCGTGGAACCGTCTACCGGATTGGCGCCGCTCGATCCGGCGGAGCTCGCCGGCACGATCCAGGGCGCGATCAACGCGGTGCGCATGCGCGCCGAGCTTGCTCCGCTCACTCTCTCCAAGACCCAGAGCGAGGAGGCGACGCAGCTCGCGCCGCACCTTTTCGCGTCCGGCTGGGGAATGACGTCAGCCGCAGTGGGTGATCTGGCGGCGCTCGGCCTCGCGGCCGGGTGGCGAGTCGGCGGGCCCATCAAGGACGCCAGCATGACCACGGGCTACACGCCGGGGGGCCGCGACGTTGGTCTTTGGCTCGACACCGTGCTGCGTTATCCGAGCGGACGCTCTGCGCTCCTCTCTCCCAAGGCCAGCGTGCTCGCGGTAGGCGCGGCCAGCTCGGAGAATCCGCCGATCCTGGCCGCCGTGGCAACGACCTACGAGCTCTTCGGCAAGGAAGACTTCGAGGCGGACGCGCATCGGGTGCTCAAGCGAATCTCGAAGGCGCGACCGACGAGCGCGAAAGCGTTGTCCGAGCTCCCCGAGGCGGCACGCAAGGCGGTGCAAGAGGTGGCGCGCGCAGCGCGCGAGGAGAAGATCGCACCCAAGGAGGCACTGAACCTCGCAGTCGAGAAGTCGGGACAGGCGCTCGGCCGACGCATCCAGGGCTGGGTACTGCAGGCTTCGAGCCTGGAGGAACTCCCGATGCCGCCGGAGCTTTTGGCCCTGGAGTCGGCTGAGCTCGCCGTGGGCGTTGGCTACACGCAGCCCGAAGGTTTGCCATGGGCCCGCTACCTGGTGCTCGTGGTGGCCGCGGAGCCGGACGTATCGATCTAGGGGATGGCGAAGGCTGGCAGATCGACTGAACCGAAAACATTTCAAACAAGGAGATCAGCATGAGAATGCGCTCGTTCGGATCGATTGGGATCATCTCGATCGGCATCGCATTCGCGGTGGCATCACTGACGCCGTTGCGTGTCGACGCGGCCGACTCCTCCAAGGGCAGCTTCGTGTTCAAGGGTAAGACGGTGGAGCTGAAGTACGTCTACCTGGTGAAGGGCCCCGACTACGAGTCGAAGATCATCCGCGAGCTGGTGTTCTCGCCCACGGACATCAGCGCCAAGATCCAGGCCTGTGCCGACCTGAGCTGTGTCAGCGGGGGGCTGGACGAAGGCATGACCGTCGACTTCGACGCCGGTTCGCGGCTCAACTACTGGGTCGTGATGAACGGCCAGCGCGTGCAGTACTCGGGGACCGCGAGGCCGTCCACCTTCACGGCCTCAACAGACGAGCCCGGTCGGATCGCCGGAAGCCTGAAGATCGACGATGTGAGCGCCGACGGAGCGAAGGTGGACGTTGCGTTCGACGCCGGACTCACCAAGGAGTTCAAGACGGCACGTTAGGGCGCGAGCGCGCCGGGATGCATCAAGCCTTGTAGGGCGTGATGTCGATGCGGTCGATGTCGATCTTGCCGTAGGCGACGTCCACGCTTACCTCGCCCTGCGTAACCCTCAGGGTGCCCCAGCCGGTGGAGGTGCAGAGGAAGGCCCGGAGGTCGCCGGGTAGTTTGGGAGCGACGTGCAGCGTCTTGTCGACCGCATCGTAACGCGCTCCGGTGAGTCCCTGCAGCATCCCGTACGACGACAAGGCGCGCGCATACCAATGGCCGCATTCGTACTCGTCGTAGGGATTTCGGATCGAACCGTCGTAGCGAGCGCGCGTCGCTCGAACGATCTGGAGGCCCTCTTCCACATGCCCGCAGAGCATGAGATGGCTAGCGACTTCGTATTCGATCCCCGTCCAGACCTCGTTCGAGTAGACGAAGGGCAGGGAGAGCTCGCCGCCGTTGGGCCAGGAGCAGAGCAGGAGCCCGGCCTCGTTGCCCATGGCGTACGTCGGACGCTGCGGGTTGGCGTGGGCGCTGAGGTCGCGCCGAAAATTGTACTTGAAGACCGCAAGCAAGTGGCTCTCGACCTTCGCGGGATCCAAGTAATGCGGGATGCCACTCATCTCGGCGAGCCAGGCGCCGAGAAGACCGTCGGATAGGCATCCCTTGCCGTATTGGTACTTGGGGCCCTCCTGCTCGAGCAATGCCAGAGCCTCCGGTGAGTAGTTCGTCCGAAGCCCCTCCACGGTGGTGGGATCATCGCTGCGCAGACCCTTCCACTCGATTTCCTGGGCGTAGTACTCTCCCTGGAACAGATCACGTTCCATGCGTGAGCACCCTTCCGTGAACAGCTCTCGGTACAGCGAGACGTCGTCTCCGAGAGTCTCGCCCATGACGATCGCCGCCCGCAGCGCGCCGAGGTAAAGGGACGTGCACATGCTGTCGGCGCCCCAGAACTCGATGTCGTACGTGTTGTGATGGGGCTCCCGGATTGCGCCGATGTGATCGGGATCCCAGGTCTCGATGCAGTAGGCCAGGCTGCTCTGGACTCGAGGCCACAGGCGGCGGAGCCAGCTGGTATCCCCAAAGATGCGCCATTCGCGGTGCAGCTTCATGACGCCGCCGAGCTGCCCATCGGCCGCGGCGTGGAACTCATGGGCCGCCCTGGAGGCGGGGCGAATCGGCAGGAATGCGCGAAAGACCTGGTGCCCCCGTTCGTCCTGACACTCGCTTAGCTCCGTCTCGCGGAGCGTGCGCTCGAGGTCTGGGAAGAGCTGCGCCATGGCCTGGGCGTAATTCCAGACGTGAGTGCAACTGCCGGGGCAGCACCCCGCGCTGTCGAAGCAGCCTTCCCACGCCCATATGCGTCCGTCGGCCTGGCGGAGGACGGTCGGCGATTTCAAGATCCCCAGGTTGGCGCCGATGGCCTCGATCGCTTCGGAGGGCAGGGTCGTGTCGTAGAGACAAGACGTGAACGAGGCCGACTTGCTGCGAAGCTCGTCGTAGTGCCCGCGCCAGAAGTGAGTCACCTCCTCGATGCCTGAGAAACGGCCGGCGTACCAAGGGACATGAGTGGACGGGTCCGCAGTCGTCTCGTCATCCTTGCCGTAGCGGATGTTCGAGACCGGCACGTACCACGCCAGGCATAGGCGGATCGTCCGGCTCGCGCCGGGTCCCAGGCGGACCGGGAGATAGATGCTGCCTCCCGGACTGGGAGCGCCTTCGGTGAACGGAAGGGCAGTGGGCATCTCCCCCGCCGCGATGCGCTTCCAGAGCATGGTCTGCGAGTCGAACCATCCTCCCCGAAACCACTGGCAATCGACCCGCGCCTCGGCCTCCTCCGTGGAGATGCTGATGGCTTCGGCTTCCCATGCCTTGTCGGCCGAGCCAAAGCGCTCGAGCGTGAATCCACCGGGAAGGCTGCCGACCCGCCTCGCGTCCGGTGTGAAGCCGCTCGGATTTGCGGCGTGGAAGGAGAACACAGCTTCGATGTCGTCGCGCGACTGGTTCGTGAGTTCATACTCCAAGCCGGCGACCGGTAGACTGGAGGAGTCGGCCTCCAGTGGGATGAAGGGGCTCCACCCTTTGAGGCAGACCGAAACCGGCAGCGCCGGATCGTCGAGGTTCAGCACGCCAAACGGGAAGCGCGAGTGAAAGGTGGCCTGGGCATAGCGTGGCAGGCCCAGCAGCTTTCCGGGACTGCCCAGCGCCGCGAGCTGCGGCCCATAGGCCTTCCAGCGAGGGACGGGTCCCTCCAAGACCCGCGCCATTCCCGGTTTCCCTTTGATCCAGAGCGCCCCAAACATCGCCGCTTCTCTCGACACGTCGGGCGCTTGATGGATGGATACATGGGAGAACGCTCCCGTCCCCTCCATGCAGATCATCCCGGCTCCGATGCCGCCGAGCGGAAAAGCGACGCGGTCCAGCTGCGGGCCTTTGAATACCCTGTCCCGGTAAACAGCGTCCGGATGCTGGGATGCGGGTACGGCCATGCCGA
>CAYGXT010000231.1:0-5612 GCA_964353695.1 uncultured Myxococcaceae bacterium | reverse complement strand
CCGCGTACCACGCCGCGAACGCTCCCGGCACGACCGCCGCGCCGGCCGTGGTGAGGAGCGTCTCCCGCGCGGCACGGGCCAGGGAGCGCGTGCCGCTCAAACCGAAGCGTTGCGGGAACAGAGCCGGCAGTGGTGAGACGGCGAGGGCGAAGCCGAGCATCACCGCGCCCACATCCTGCCGCGTCGACAGCGCAAGACCGCCAGCCAGCCCGAGCACGAGGAAGCGCAGGGCTCCCGGACGCTCCAATGCCCGGGCGAGCGCCAGCAGGACGATGCCGATGGAGAATCCAACGGGCGCCTTGCTCCACTGGCCGGGCATCAACGCGACGAGGGTGGCGGGCAGGAGGGCCGGCACGGGGCCCACAAAACGCCTTGCGAGCCGGTAGCTGAGCGCCGCGTTCAGGAGCAGGAACCCGAGGTAGACCGTCCGCGAAACCAGGATCGACGGGCCCGCGATGGCGAACGCGAGCGCGAGGGCGTGGTAGAGCAGGGGCGCGTAATGGGCGAAGATGTCCCGGTACAGCAACTCGCCGCCCAGCATGCGCTGCGCCGCGTGGACGACGTAGCCCTCGTCGAGCAGCATCAGCCCATAGGGCCGCAGATCCCAGAGGTAGAGCGCCGTCGCGGCGAGCAGAAGGGCGAGCAGCCAGCGGTCGGCCCTCAAGTCCGGGTGCCCGCCCGGCTGCGCCCTGTCCGGATTGCTCACGGGCCGCGAGTCTCCGGGATCGGAGGCGCTCTGCCAAGCGCCGAGCGCTACGGTCTGGCGCCGCCGGGCCGATGGGAGTGGCGATGCAGCGCGAAGGCTTCCGCGTAACCGCTGCTTTCGAGGAGCACCACTGGTGGTTCCGTGCGCGGAGGGATTTGTTCCTGTGTCAGGTGGACAGAGCGCTGCGCGAGCGGGGCGAGCAAGGTCGCAGGCCGCGGCTGCTCGACTACGGCTGCGGCACGGGGTTCAACCTGCGCTTCCTGGCCCGCTACGGCGAGGCCTTTGGGGCCGACGTCGGCCATGAGCACGAGGCCGAGTTCCGGAGCGTGCCGCAGGGAGCCTGGCTCTCCCTCGATGGGGACCTCGAGCCGCATCAGGGGCGCTTCGACGTGCTGACGGCCCTCGACGTCCTCGAGCACCTGGAGGACGACGTGGCCGGTCTCGTCGCCATGCGGGAGCTGCTCGGGCCGGGAGGACAGCTCGTCCTCACGGTCCCTGCCTATCACTGGCTCTGGAGCGGCGAGGACGTGATCAGCGATCACCGGCGCCGCTACACGCGCAGCTCTCTCGAGCGGGCCTGTCGCACGGCGGGCCTCGAGCCGCGTTTCATCTCGTACTTCAACCTGGGCATCCTGCCTGCCGTGGCGGCCACGATCTGGGCGGAGCGCCTGCTGCGCCCGAACGCGCCGCCCCGCAGCAACCTGCGCTCGCTGCCGCCGCGCGTGAACGAGTGGCTGTATCGGCTGGTCGCGCGCGAGGCCCGCTGGGTGGGGCAGCAGCGCTCGAGGCTCCCGGCGGGCGCGAGTCTGGTGGCACGCTGTGCTGTGTAGGGGCGGAGCATGAGTCTCAAACCGTGGCGCGACCGCTACCTCGTCTTCGGGGCGCCGAGCTTTGGCGCCGAGGAGCGCGCTGCGCTGATCGCCTGTCTCGACTCGGGCTGGGTCGGAAGCGGTCCACGCGTGGCCGAGCTGGAGGAGCGGTTCGGCTCCTACGTGGGCGCCGGCGCCGCCGTGGCCCTGAACTCTGGCACGGCCGCGCTCCACCTCGCGCTGCTCGAGCTGCGGCTCGAGCCCGGAAGCGAGGTCATCACCTCGCCGATGACCTTCTGCGCCACCGCGAACGCAATCATTCACGCGGGTCTGCGCCCCGTCTTCGCGGACTGCGATCGCTCGACACAGAATCTCGATCCCAAGGCTCTCGAGCGCGCCATCACTCCCCGCACCCGCGCCATCGTGCCCGTGCATTTTGCGGGCCGGCCCTGCGACATGGACGCGGCCGGCGCCATCGCGGCCGCCCACGACCTGCGCATGGTCGAGGACTGCGCTCATGCCATCGAGGCGACGATCCGGGGCCGGCACTGTGGCACCTTCGGCGACTTCGGCTGCTTCTCCTTCTACGTGACGAAGAATATGACGAGCGTCGAAGGCGGGATGTTGACGGCGCGCACCAGGGAGGCGGCCGCACCCGTGAAGCGCCGCGCCCTGCATGGCATGAGTGCCGATGCCTGGCGGCGCTTCTCTGACGAGGGCTACGTCCACTACTCGGTGGAGGAGCCCGGCTTCAAGTACAACTTGACGGACCTGGCGGCCTCGCTTGCGCTGGTGCAGCTCGGCCACCTGGAGGCCTGGTGGCGCCGCCGCCGCGAGCTGTGGGAGCTCTACCTGCGGGAGCTGGCCGAGCTGCCGCTCGTGCTTCCCGCACCCGTCGCCCAGGACGTGCGCCACGGGCTACACCTTTTCAGCTGCCTGATCGACGATCGGCACACTCGGGTCTCGAGGGACGACGTCCTCCGCGGGCTCCACGAGCTTCGGATCGGGGCGGGGGTGCACTACACGGCGCTCCACCTGCACCCGTACTACCAGAAGACCTTCGGCTACGGCCGCGGCGACTTTCCGAACGCCGAGTGGATCGGCGACCGGACTTTTTCGATCCCTCTCTCGTCGGCTGTCACCGACGTGGATGCGGCGGACGTCGTGCGCGCGCTCCGGCAGCTGCTCTCATGACGGCGCCGGCGGGAGGGCCCGCGCCGGACCTCAGCTTGATCGTGCCCTGTTACCAGGAGGAAGGGCATCTGCGCGAGAGCGTCGCCGCGGTGCTCGAAACGCTCGAAGGGACGCGGCTCGACTACGAGCTCGTCTTCGTCGACGACGCCAGCAGCGACACCACGCGCGACGTGATCGAGGCGATCTGCGCCGAGCAGCCGCGCTGCCGTGCGCTGTTCCATCCGGAGAACCGCGGCCGCGGCGCGGCCTTCAAGACCGGCTTCGCGGCCTCGTGCGGCCGCGTGACAGGCTTTCTCGACATCGATCTCGAGGTGGCCCCGCACTATATTCCCCCGCTCTTCCGGCTGGTGGACGGCAAGGGCTTCGACGTGGCCACGGGCTACCGCCACTACCTGCTGCGCCAGACGAAAGCCCTGCAGCGGCACCTTGCCTCCCAGGCCTACCGCTTCGTGTGTCGGGTTTTGATCAGCTTCGGAATCCGGGACAGCGAGACGGGCTGCAAGTTCTTCCGCCGCGAGACGGCCTCCGCGGTCGTGCTCGGCAGCGAGTCGGATGGCTGGTTCTGGGACACCGAGGTGATGGCGCGAGCAGCGCTCGCGGACCTGCGGATCGTCGAGCTGCCGGTGCTGTTCCTGCGGCGAAGCGACAAGCACTCGACCGTGCGCCTCTGGCGCGACGCCCGCGCGTACCTCGTCGAGCTCCACCGCTTCCGCTCGAAGGTGGGGCTCGGCCTTGCCAGCAAGTCGCCGATCTACTGGACCGGCATCGGCTACGAGTGGCTGATGCGCGCTCTTTACGGCCGCGGCTATCACGCCCTCTACCAGAACGTCGCGGACCACATCCCGACAGGCTCCCGCGTCGTCGACGTGTGCGCAGGGCCGGGCACGCTCTGGCACGAGTGCCTGCGCGAAAAAGGCGTGGAGTATCTGGCTCTCGACTTCAACGGACACTTCGTGATGTCAGCGCGCCGGCGCGGCGCGCGGGCGCGCTACTTCGATCTGCGCCGGGATCCGGTGCCCGAGGCTGACCACATCGTGCTCGGCTCCAGCCTCTACCACTTCCGACCGCATGAAGACGAGCTGCTCGAGCGGCTTCGGCGCGCGGCCCGACGTTCGGTGATCGTGACGGAGCCCGTCGAGAACCTCTCGGCCCGCGGCCCGCGCTGGTTTCGCCGGCTGGCCGCGCGGCTCACCGATCCGGGTGGTGGCGAGTACGCAGCGCGCTTCGATCGAGCCTCCTTCGAGGCCTTCGCCAGACGCAACGGAGCGGTCGTCTTCGAGCACGCGCCCGGCGCACGCAACGCCCTGGCCGTCTTCGAGACATGAGCCCGGCTCCAGGCTCAACCCTCGTTGGATGAGACTGGCGCGGGGCCGGCCTCGGCTCCCGTGGTACGCTCCGCGCCGCCAACGCGGCAGGAGGATCCGTGGCCCCGCAGAAGCTCGAGTGGGATACGCCGATGTATCGGCTCGCCGTTGCGCAGCTCGACCAGACGGCCGCGCTGATGAAGCTCGACGAGAACATCTGGGAGCGTCTTCGCACGCCACAGCGCGCGCTCGTGGTCTCGTTCCCGTTCCGGCGCGACAACTATCAAGAGGTGGACACGGTCTTCGGCTACCGGGTGCAGCATCTGCTCACCATGGGCCCGACCAAGGGCGGCATCCGCTACGACGAGGACGTAAGCCTGGGCGAGACGACGGCCCTCGCGATGTGGATGACCTGGAAGTGCGCGCTGATCGGACTGCCCTTCGGAGGTGCGAAGGGAGGTGTGCGCATCAACCCGCGGAGCTTCTCCCAGGCCGAGCTGCAGCGCATCACACGCCGCTTCACCTCCGAGATCATCGACATGATCGGGCCTGACCGCGACATCCCTGCGCCGGATCTTGGAACGAACGAGCAGACGATGGCCTGGATGATGGACACCTATTCGCAGCAGAAGGGCCACACGGTGCCGGGTGTCGTGACGGGCAAACCCGTCGAGATCGGCGGCTCGCTCGGGCGGCGGGATGCGACCGGCCGCGGCGTCATGACCTGCGTGGTCGAGGCGTGTCGGCACGTGGGGTTTCCCTTCGAGGGAGCCCGGGTGGTAGTGCAAGGCTTCGGCCAGGTGGGGGGCACGGCAGCCCGCATCGCGGCCACGTCCGGCGCGCGCGTGATCGCGGTCTCCGATCTCGACGGCGGAATCCACGATCCGAACGGGCTCGATCTGCAACGCGTCGATGCGTGGATGAAGGAGCAGGGCTCGCTCAAGGGCTTCCCTGGCGTGGAGCGGGTGACGAATTCGGAGATCCTCGAGCTCCCCTGCGACGTGTTGGTGCCGGCGGCGATCCAGAACCAGATCACCGCCGACAACGCCGAGAGAATCCACTGCCGCATCCTGGCCGAAGGCGCGAACGGGCCCACCACGCTCGAGGCGGACGAGATCCTGCGCCGGCGCGGTGTCTTCGTCGTTCCCGATATCCTCGCCAACGCCGGCGGCGTGACGGTCTCCTACTTCGAATGGGTGCAGGATGCCCAGCAGTTCTTCTGGACCGAGGAAGAAGTGAACACGCGCCTGGTCCAGATCATGCAGCGCGCCTTCGGCGACGTGCTGAAGGTCGCGCAAGCCAAGGACATCGACCTGCGCACGGCAGCCATGATGCGCGGCATCCACCGCATCGCCGAGGCCAAGCGCCGCAGAGGCGTCTTCCCGTAGGCCGGAGTGGCTGAATCGGACGCAACCTCTGCCCGTCGAACAGGAAGCGCCGCAGAGGCGTCTTCCCCCAGGGGCGAAGGGGCAGGGAGGGGGTGAGGTGGGGGTCGGCCGGCCCATCCCGAGTCTATTTTCCGTTGACATTAGGGTTTTCCCTATGTAACCATTAGGCTCGTTCGAGCCCGGTCCCCCTGCTGGGGTCCGGTGAATCGGA
>CAYGXT010000230.1:0-5627 GCA_964353695.1 uncultured Myxococcaceae bacterium | reverse complement strand
ATGATCGGCACCTCGCGAGAGACCGTGACCCGCGTCGTGAAGGACCTGAAACAAGGTGGCTGGCTGCAGCAGGAAGGCAAGCGATACCTCGTCTCCGCGGGGGAGGCGGCACTGGAGTAGGTCAACCCCACGCCGGCCCGCGCCGATACGCACGGCGTGGTGGAGAGCGACCCGCGCTTCCTCGGCTGGCTGATGGGCTCCATGCGCTCGGGCCTGGTGGCGATCGACCGGGCCGGCGCCCTTGCTGCCGTGAACCCCGGCGCGTGCCGGATGCTCGGCGTCGCGGGTGCCGACGTCGGCCGCCCCTGCCGGGAGGCGCTGCGCCATCAGCCGATGGTCCTGGGGCTGCTGAGGAGCGCTCTCGACGGCAAGGAGAGGCCGAGTCGGGCCGAGCTCACCCTGGAGCCCGTCGATGGCCAGCCGGCCCGCACCATCGGATTCACACTCGATACCGTGCGCGACGACGACGCTTCTGTGCAGGGTGCTGCGCTCGTCTTTCGTGACCTCACTCCCTTCGAACGCCAGGATGAGCAGAGCCGGCTTCGTGACCGCCTGGCCAGCCTCGGTCAGATGGCCGCTGGCCTCGCGCATGAGCTGCGCAATCCGCTCACGGGCATGGAGCTGCTCGCGGGGCTGCTCAAGCGGCGCCTGGCCGGGCAGCCCGAAGAGCTCGCACTGCTCGTCGAGCTCATGAACGAGCTTCGCTCGCTCTCCCGCACCGTGACGGAGAGCCTCGAGTTCGTGCGGCCTATACCGCTGACGCGCGAGCCGGTGGATCCGGTCGAGCTCTTGGAAGAGTCGCTCGCGCTGGCGCGATCGCGCGTTCCCTTCGCCGGCGCCATCGAGCGCGAGTACGACGAGGAGCTGCCGGCGATCCTCGCCGACGCCGAACAGCTCCGTGGTGTCGAGACCAACCTGATCGTGAACGCCCTCGAGGCCATGGCCGGCTGCGTGCGGCCCGAGGGCCATTGCCTGCGGCTCGGCCTTTGCGTGCGAACGACCGAGAGCGAGATCTGGGAGGTCTCGGGGGTGGACCTCGAAGCGGCCGGCTTGGCCGCCGTGCGGGAGCTCGTGATCAGCGTGGTCGACAGCGGCCTTGGCGTTGACCCCGAGCTGCGCGAGCGGGTCTTCCATCCATTTTTCACGACCAAGGAGCGGGGCTCGGGCGTCGGGCTCGCCCACGCCCAAAAGATCGTCGCGAGCCATGGCGGCACGCTCGAGCTCGACGGACGGCCGGGGCAAGGGGCCATCTTCAGGGTGCGACTGCCGATCGAGGCCTTGGGTCTGCCACTGGGCCGCGAGGAGGCCGCATGAGCGTCTCGCACGCGGCACGCATCTTCGTGGTGAAGGATCTATGCGACGAGCCGGAGGCAGGCTACGCGTCCGAGAAGATCGTGGGCTCGAGTCCCGCGCTACGCGAGGCCCTCGAGCTCGCGCGGCGCGCGGCGCCGAGCCGCTCCACGGTGCTCACGACGGGAGAGACGGGAACCGGCAAGGAGCTTCTCGCAGGCCTGATTCACAGCGGCTCACCGCGGGCGGGGCAGGCCTTCGTGAAGGTGAGCTGCGCGGCGTTGCCCGAGACGCTGCTGGAATCGGAACTTTTTGGCCACGAGCGCGGCGCCTTCACGGGAGCCGACCGGCTGCGTGTGGGACGCTTCGAGCAGGCCGACGGTGGCACGCTGCTGCTCGACGAAGTGGGCGATCTCTCGGCCACGACGCAGGCCAAGCTGCTGCGCGTGTTGCAGGAGCAGGAGTTCCACCGTCTCGGGGGCCGGCTGCCGATTCGCACGGACGTGCGCATCGTGGCAGCCACGAATCGACAGCTCGAGCGCGAAGTGGAGGCCGGCCGCTTCCGCGAGGATCTGTACTTTCGGCTGAACGTCATCCGCATCCATCTACCGCCGCTGCGCGAGCGGCCCGAGGATCTGCTGGTGCTCGCGGAGCACTTCCTCGCGCACTTCGCCCGTGAGCTGGAGCGGCCCGAGGTGGGCCTTTCCCAGCAGGCGCGCGAGCGCATCGTCGCCCACACCTGGCCGGGCAACGTGCGGGAGCTCCGCAATGCCATGGAGCGCGCACTGCTTCTCTGCGATGGGCGCAACGTGGATGCGTGCGATCTCGGACTTCTTGGCACAGCGCTCTGGCTGCAGCCACCGGCGATGCGAGCCCCTGTGCCGGAGCGGGAAACGCTCTCGCTCGAGGAAATGGAGCGAAGCCTCGTCGTCGAGGCTCTCTGCCGCACCGGACACGTGCAGAAGCAGGCGGCGAAGCTGCTCGGCGTCAGCCCTCGCAAGCTCAACTACATGATCCAGAAGCTCGCGATCACCCATCCGGGCTGGCGGCGCAATCGATCCTCGAGCTGAGGGCTGCGGTAGCCTTGCTTGAACTGGCTTCACAGCTTAGATATCCAAGGCCGGCCAACCCTGGGGGTGCATTCATGTCCCGAGATCGACGCCTCCCGCACTGCAGAGCGCTGCTCGCCCTGTCGCTGGCCCTTGTCACGCTCGCGGCCTGCCAGAGCCAGGATGCGAAGATCGCTGAGCACCAGTCGCGGGGAGAGGCCTACGCGAAAGAGGGGAAGAACCCCGAGGCCGTGATCGAGTTCAAGAACGTCCTCCAGCTCGATCCCAACCAGGCGAAGGCGCATTACGGCCTCGCGAAGGCGTATCTGGCGCAAAACGACCTCTCGCGGGGCTACTGGGAGCTGCGCGAGACGGCGCGCATCGACCCCTCGAACCTCGAGGCGAAGCTGCAGTACGGGCAACTCTCCCGGCTGGCCGGCGAGCTCGACGAGGCGCTCAAGCAGGCCGACGACTTGATCGCCGCGCAGCCCGACAAGGCGCCGGCACGCGTGCTGCGCGGCCAGGTGCTCGAGAGGCAGAAGCGTTTGGACGAGGCCGAGGCGGAGCTCAAGCGGGCCATGGAGTTCGATTCGACCGACACGGCGCCCACCTTTTTGTACGCGGACTTCCTGGTTCGCAACGGGAAGGCGGCCGAGGCGGAGCCTCTCTTTCGCCGGCTGGTGGAGATCAAGCCCGAGTTTCCCAGCTACAGCGCGCTGGGAAGCTTTCTTGCGCGCGACCCGAAGCGCGACGCCGAGACGGAGGGGATCTTTCGCGAGGCGATTGCCAAGGCGAAGCCCGAGCAGCTCTCCGCGGCCTACCGAACGTTGGCGAGCTTCTACTACGCCCGCAACCGATTCGACGATTCCGAGAAGAGCCTGAAGGAGGCGATCGAGAAGGCCCCGGAGGATCTCGAGACGATCTACGCGCTGGCGCGCTTCTACGTTGCGCGGGGCGACGAGAAGAAGGCCGACGTGATGGTCGAGCAGGCGACCAAGGCGAAGCCCGACGAGGAGAAGACCTGGCTCGTGCTCTCGGCCTTCCGCAGCCGCAAGGGGGATCTCGCAGGAGCGCTCGCGGCGGCCGAGGATGCGCTGAAGCGCAACCCGGAGAGCAAGACGGCAAAGCTGCGCAAGGCGGAGCTGTTGCTGGACATGGGCTACCGCGAAGGCTCGAAAGAGAAGATCGCAGAGGGCCGCAGCATCGTGGATGCCGTGCTGGCGAAGGAGGCCGGCAACCCGGACGCGCTCTTCGTGAAGGCGAAGATCGACCTGGCCGAGGGCCGCAACGAAGATGCCGTCACGGCGCTTCGCCGTGGTCTTGACGCCAAGCCCGACTGGGCTCAGGCGCATTTGCTGCTGGGCTCGGCGCTCTTCCTGCAGAACGATCGCAACGGTGCGCGGACTGAGGTGGCGCGGGCCGTCGAGCTCGAGCCCGACCTGCTCGAAGCGCGCAAGCTGCTCGCGCGCATCTATGCCGCTTCCAGTCAATTCGACCTCGCGGTGGAAGAGGGCCGCAAGTATCTCGTGGCCCGGCCCAAGGATTCTGAGGCCCGGCTCCAGCTCGCGCAGTCCATCGTGCGCCTCGGCAAGCCGCAGGACGCGATGGTCGAGCTCGAGAAGATCCCCGAGAAGGACCGCGACGCCGAGATCTACTACGCGATGGGGCGCGTCGACCTGGTGCTCAACAAGCCTGGCCCCGCGCGCGCCGCGCTCGAGAAGGCCGATGCGCTGCGCCCGAGCCACCCCGAGGTGCTGCAGGCGATCCTCCAGATCGATCAGGCCGAAGGGCGCCTCAAGGATTCGATGGAGCGCATTGCGAAGGCCGTGAGCGCCAATCCGCAGAGCGCTCCGTTGGTTCGGCTGCAGGGCATCGGATACGTCCTCGACGGCCGTGTGAACGACGCCGAGACCAGCTTCCGGCGTGCCATCGAGCTCGACCCAACCGATCTCGGGGCCTATCAGAGCCTCGCCTCGCTCATGGCCCAAACCGGTCGGCTCGGGGAGACGATCAAGACCTACGAGAAGGCGCTCGAGACGCAGCCGAACTCGGCCCCCTTGAACGTCACGTTGGGCTCGCTCTACGAGTCGACGGGCGAGAAGACGAAGGCGATCCAGTACTACGAGAAGGCGATCTCGATCGACCCGGACCTCGCGGCCGCGAAGAACAACCTGGCCTACCTGTTGGCGGATAGCAGCCAGAGCCTCGATCGAGCCCTCGACCTGGCGCAGGAGGCGAAGGCTCTGCTGCCCGACAATCCGAACGCGGCCGATACCCTCGGCTGGGTGCTGTTCCGCAAGGGAGTGCCTGGCGCGGCCATCGGATACCTGAAGGAAGCCGAATCCGGCAGCCCGCCGGGCGAGGAGGGTCTTGGCGTGATCCGCCACCATCTGGCCCAGGCCTACGAAGCGAACCGTGAGCCCGAGCGGGCGAAGGAGGCGCTCGAGCGCGCGCTGGCCGACCTGGACGCCCTCAAGAAGAAGGCGGAGGAGCGCGGGGCCACGCCGAAGGAGCCGTCGTGGGCGGCCGACGTGCGCGCGATGCTGGAGAGGCTGAAGCAGAGCGCGCCAGCAGCGCCGGGGCCGTCGTAGGGCATCCCGCGGCAGGGGACGCCCGGGAGTGCCCGCCGTTCAAGCGATGCCGACCCGTTGCCGATGAGCCGGGGGGCCGGGTCCGCGCGCCGCGCGGCGCCCGTGCCGGAGGGATCCCATGAAGCCGTATCTCCTGGCCTTCGCTCTTCCGATCGCATTGTTCGCCGCTCCGGCCCGCTCCGGCGAGGCGCCTTCCGCGCCGCCGGCTTCTGCGTCGTCGCAGCTCAACCTCGGCCCTTCCGCGACGAATGCGGCCGGCCAGCAGGGCCGGCTCCACAAGGTCGTCGCCGGCGAGACGCTCTGGGATATCTCCGAGGCCTACCTCGGGACGCCCTGGGTCTGGCCCTCGCTGTGGAAAGACGACTCGGGCTCGGGCCGCGATGCGGCCATCCAGCCCGGCGATGTTCTCTGGATCTCGAGCCAGGAGATCCGGCGCCTCTCGGCGGCCGAGATCAGCCAGCTCCACACGTCTGCTCCGGCTGCGCCTCCGGCATCGATGGCGAGCGGAGCGCCGGACGCCGGCGTCGCAGCGGGCCCCATCGGCGGCCTCGGCCGCTGGGCCGAGGTCCAGGCCATGGGCTTTCTCGCGTCGGCGGCGAAGACGAGGGGATTTGTCTCGTCGGATCGGGCCGCCTCCGTCGGATCCGTGATCGGTAATCCGACGGCGCGCGCTGCCCTCGCCACGGGAGATCCGATC
>CAYGXT010000229.1:0-5637 GCA_964353695.1 uncultured Myxococcaceae bacterium | reverse complement strand
ACGTTGCGCACCGCGCTGCAGCAGGCAGTCGGTGAAGCCGCCAGTGGAGGCGCCGACGTCGAGGCAGCGTTTGCCCCGCGGATCCACGTCGAGGTCTTCGAGCGCTCCCGCGAGCTTCTGGCCGCCGCGCGAAACGAAGGGCTTCTCCGCCCCGCGCAGGCGCAAACGGGCCTCCGGCCGTATGCGCGTGCCGGCCTTCCCCGCCGGTGCATCATCGACCAGCACACGGCCCGCGAGGATCAGCGCCTGCGCGCGGCTGCGGGTCTCGGCGAGGCCCTCCCGCACCAGGCGCTCGTCGAGACGCTCGCCCTTGATCAGGAGCCCGTGCGCGGCCGCGCCGCAACCAGCTCGCGCGCCGCGGCGGCGATGCCGGCGCTGTCGAGGCCGAGCTCGTGGAGCTGCTTCGTCGTGTCTCCCTGCTCGATGAAGCGGTCCGGCACCGCGAGGGCGCGCAGGGGCACGACGACGCCGGCCTCGGAGAGGGCCTCCATCACGGCGGAGGCGAAGCCGCCGCAGGCGCTGTGCTCTTCGACCGTGACGACCGCGCGGCAGCGCCGGGCCAGCGGCACGATGCGAGCGCTGTCGAGAGGCTTCGCGAAGCGAGCATTCACCACGGCCGCCGAGAGACCCTCGGCGCTGAGCTCACCCGCAGCCTCGAGCGCGGCGTGCGCCAGCGTGCCGAGCGCCACGATCAACACCTGGTCGCCGTCGCGCAGCAGCTCCGACTCGCCAATCCGAAAGCCCTTGATCTCGGGATCGAGGGGCACACCAAAGCCATTGCCCCGCGGATAGCGCAGCGCTGCCGGGCCCGAATATTCGACGGCCGTACACAGCATATGCTGCAGCTCGTTCTCGTCCTTCGGCGCCATCACGATGAGGTTCGGCAGCGTCCGCAGGTACGAGAGGTCGTACAGGCCCTGATGCGTGGCGCCATCGGCCCCGACCAGCCCTGCGCGATCGATCGCGAAGGTGACGTCGAGATTCTGCAGGCAGACGTCGTGCACGATCTGGTCGTAGGCGCGTTGCAGGAAGGTCGAGTAGATCGCCACCACCGGCTTCATGCCCTCGGTGGCGAGGCCCGCCGCGAAGGTCACGGCGTGCTGCTCGGCGATGCCCACGTCGTAGAAGCGATCGGGAAACTCGCGCTGGAACTTGTCGAGCCCCGTGCCGCCGGGCATCGCGGCCGTGATGGCCACGATGCGGGGGTCCTCGCCCGCAAGGCGGATCAGCGTCTTCGCGAAGGTTCCGGTATAAGAGGGCGGCCCCGGCTTGGACGGCGCCATCTTGCCCGACGCCACCTCGAAGGCCGTCACACCGTGATACGTGAGCGGATCCCTCTCGGCCGGCTCGTAGCCGTAACCTTTCGAGGTGAGGGCGTGGACCACGATGGGCCCCTCCCCCGCCTCGAGCATGCGCTTCACGTTCTCGAAAGTCTCGAGCAGCACGTCTACGCGATGGCCTTCGACGGGGCCCACGTAGCGCAGGTTGAGCGCCTCGAAGAACAGGCCTGGCGAGAAGAAGACCTTGAGCGACTCCTCGGCCTTGTGGGCCCAGTGCAGCATGTCGCCCGGCATGCTGCCGAGGAATTCCTTGGCCCAGCCCTTCACGCGCCGCGCCATGGGCGCCGAGAGCTTGCGCGAGAGGTAGGACGACATGGCACCGACGTTCGGCGAGATCGACATCTCGTTGTCGTTGAGGACGACCACGAGGTTCTTCTGGCGCAGCTCGCCGGCGTGATTCAGGGCCTCGAAGGCCATGCCGGCCGTCATGCCGCCGTCGCCGATTAGCGCGATCGCAACGCCCGGTTTTCCCTGGTGCTCGAGCGCGCGTGCGATGCCGAGCGCCGCGGAGATCGAGGTGCCGGCGTGGCCGGCGCCGAAGTGGTCGTACGGCGACTCGCTGCGGCGCAGGAACTTGCCGATGCCGTCTTCGAGGCCGATCTGGTCGAAGCCGCGTCGCCGACCGGTGAGCATCTTGTGGGCGTAGCCCTGGTGGCCGACGTCGAGCACGATGCGGTCGGTCGGGGTGTTGAAGACGTAGTGGATCGCCGTGAGCAGCTCCACGGCGCCAAGGCTCGACGCCAGATGGCCGCCGGTGCGCGAGACGCGCTCGACGATCTCCTGCCGGAGCTCGGCGGCCACCTCCTTCACCTTCTCGCGCGGCAAGCGCCGCAGGTCCGCCGGAGACTCGATGCGCTCGAGGAGCGGCCTCTCGCTCACCGATCCCTCCGTACGGCGAAGCGCGCGAGCTCGCGCAGCGGCTCTGCCTTCTCGCCGAGATCGTCCAGCTGTGCGAGGGCCGCTTGGAGCAGCGCCTCGGCACGCGCCCGCGCGCCGTCCTCGCCAAGAACGCGCACGAGGGAGCAGGCGCCGTCCTCGTCCTTGTCGAGCACGTCGTCGGCAATCTGGAAGGCCACGCCGACGTCCTCACCGAAGCGACGCAGGCGCGCGAGCCTGGCTGCGTCCGCCCCTGCCTGGCGAGCGCCACCCACGACCGAGGCCGCGATCAGCGCCGCCGACTTGCGCAGGTGCACCGACTCGATGCGGGCGGCGTCGGCGGGCACCTCAGACAGCTCGAGATCGTCCACCTGGCCTCCCACCAGCGCGCGGGCCCCCGCCGCTTCGGCCAGGTCGCGAAGTGCGCCGAGAGCGCGCTCGGGACAGGCATCGCGCGCGCCCTGCGTAGCGAGCACCTCGAAGGCCAGGGCCAGGAGCGCATCTCCGGCCAGGACGGCCACGGCCTCGCCGTAGGCAACGTGAACCGTCGGACGGCCTCGCCGCTCGTCGTCGTCGTCCATGCAGGGCAGGTCGTCGTGAACGAGCGAGTAGGTGTGGACGAGCTCGACGGCGGCGGCCAGGGCCAGCGCCCGCTCCGGCGGCGCGCCGACGGCCTCGGCTGCCGCGAAGGCAAGGGCCGGACGCAGCCGCTTGCCACCCGGAAACACGAGATGACGCATCGCCTGCGCGAGGGCCGGCGGCACCGTGCCGGCCTTCGGTAGGACCTGCTCGAGAAAGCCGTCGACCAGCTCCCCGCGCTCCCGCAGGTAGGCATTGACGTCCATCGCGGGGGCTACTCCGCGCTCGCGGAGGTGGTCGTCGGTGTCGGTTCCTCCGGCGGCTTCTCGCGCAGCCGGCCCTCGTACTCCGACCAGTGCTGGAGAACGTCGAGTGCATGGGTGAGCTGAGGATCGGCGTCCTCGGGGCCCTCGGCCGTTGCCGCCTCGGGCGCTGCCTCTGCCGGCGGAGTCTCCTCGGGCGGCGGGGCCGGCGCCTCGGGCGACGGGGCAGTCGAAGTGGCGGGCTGCGCTGCCTCGTGCGTGAAGTGGTGCTCGAGGTCCTTCTCGCGCATTCGATGCGGCCCTTCCTCGCCCTCGGCCACGGCCTCGCCCTTCCCCGCTACCTCGAGATCGGGCGCGATCCCGACCTCCTGGATCGAGCGGCCGGAGGGCGTGTAGTAGAGCGCCGTCGTCAGGCGCAGGCCAGAGCCGTCCTCGAGCGGATACACCGTCTGCACCGAGCCTTTGCCGAACGTATGCCGGCCCAGAACGAGCGCGCGCCGCTGATCCTGCAGCGCTCCGGCGACGATCTCCGAGGCGCTGGCGCTGCCGGCATTGACCAGTACGACCATCGGATAGTTGGGCTCCTGCTGCGCATCCTCGTGGGCGCGAAACTCCTGCCGCTGCGCCTCGACCCGGCCCTGCGTGTAGACGATGAGGCCGTTCTCGAGCCACCTGTCGCCGACCTTCACCGCCTGGTCGAGCAGGCCGCCTGGATTGTCGCGCAGGTCGAGGACGAGGCCTTGGAAGGGCTCCTTCGCCTCGTCGTGCAGGCGGACGAGCGTTTTGCGCAGCTCCTGCTCCGTACGCTCCTGGAAGGAGCGAATTCGCACATAGCCGTACCCCGGCGCGAGCAGCTTCCCGTCCACCGAAGCGACCTTCACGGCGTCGCGCGCGATCGTGTAGGGCTTCGGGCTCTCGAAGCCCTCGCGGAAGACCTGGATCGTGATCGTCGACCCGCGCGGCCCGCGCATCAGCTTGACCGCGTCGAAGAGGGTCATCGCCTTCGTGAGCTTGCAGTCCTCGGTCCACTCCTCGGGCCGCGGCTTCGGGCAGATCGAGACGATCTGATCCTTGGCCTTGAGGCCGGCCTGCGCCGCGGGAGAGCCGTCGATGGGCGCGATCACCTCGATCTCCCCATCCTGCCGCTTGCTGATCTCGATGCCGAGCCCGAAAAATTCGCCCCGGGTGTCGACCTGCATCTCCTTGTGGGCCTCGGGATCGAGGTAGGAGGAGTGCGGGTCGAGCTCCTGCAGCATGCCGCGCAGGGCACCGCGAATCAGCTTCTGCTCGTCCACGCCCTCTACATAGTTCTTGCGCACCAGGTCGAGGACACTCGAGAACAGGCTGAGATCCTCGTAGCGCGGCGAGGCTCCCGAAACGGGGACGGAGCCGCCGCCGAGCAGCAGCACGCCGACGAGGGCACCGGCCAGGAATGTGATGACGATCCGGACGTTCCGCCGACGCACGCGTGAGGCCTCCGCTTGCCGAAGCTTCACTCTAGCCCGGTGCCCCCTGCGAGCCAACGCGAGGGATCGAGCGGCTCGCTGTCATGTCGAATCTCGAAGTAGAGGAGCGGTCCCGCGAGAGAGCCCGTGTCGCCCACCGTGCCGAGGGGCTGCTTGGCCTGCACCTCGTCGCCGACCGCGACCTGGATCTCGTCGAGATGGGCGCTGATCGTGAAGTACCTCTCGCCGTGATCGATGATCACCATCTTCCCGTAGCCGCGGAACCAGCCGGCGAAGCGCACCTCGCCCGGTGCGACTGCGTGCACGCTGGCGCCGGCGGGCGCGGCGAAATCGATGCCCTTGCGAAAGGTCGCGGTCTGAAACTCGGCGTCCACGACGCGGCCGAAACGACGCGCGACGGGTGCCGCGACCGGCGCCCGGAGCTTGCCTCGCAGGTTGAGGAAGTGGACGGCCGGCGCTGGAGCCGCATGCTGCGGCGCGATTGTGCCGAGGCGCAGCAGCGTTTCTTCCAGCGCTTTCGCCGCCGCCTCGATCTCCGCCAGCGCGCCGCGCTCGCGTGTACCGTCCGAGCGCAGGCCCGCGAGCAGCTCCTGCTTCGACGCGCTCTCCTCCTCGAGCGAGCTCGCGCGCGCCGCCAGGCGCCGCATCGCCTCCGCGCTGGCGCCCGCGGAGGCCTTCGCCTCCGCGCGGGCCTGCGCGAGCGCCTCGCCCTCGGCGCGGGCCCGGGCGAGGAGCGCAGCATCCTGCTCGACCGCGCGGCGCAGGAGCCGCGCGCGACGACCGAGGTCGCGCAGGCTCTGGGCCCCGGCGAGCAGGCGCAATGCCCCGCTCCGGCCCTCGCGATACAGCCAACCCAGCCGGAGCGCCAGCGCGCGCCGCGTGCCGGCGCTCTCCTGCTCCGCCCGTCGGACCCTCGCTTGCACGATCGCCAGCGAAGCCTCTGCGGTGCTCGCCTCGCGTCGAGCGGCCGCGACGTCGCGCGCGATCCGGGCCGCAGCCCGATCGATGCCCTCGAGGGTGTCGAGCAGCCCCTGCTCGCGTCTTGCGAATGCCTCCACCCGCGCGCGCCGCTCCTCGACCTCGCGCTGCAGGCGCTCGAGGCTGGCCGGAGAG
>CAYGXT010000228.1:0-5640 GCA_964353695.1 uncultured Myxococcaceae bacterium | reverse complement strand
GAGCGAGGTGGCAGGCAGGCTCGCGGTGCAGATCGGTGTCACGCTGCTGCAGCGGGATCGCGGCGGGAAGGGCCTGCTCCTGGGCGGCGTGCCGGGCGTGCTGCGGGGACGCGTCGTGGTGATCGGTGCCGGCATCGTCGGCATCAATGCGGCCCGTGTCGCGCACGCCCTCGGCGCCGAGGTGGACGTGCTCGACGTGGATCTGAAGCGCCTTACCTACCTCTACGACATCTTCGGCGGTGACCTCAACACGCTCTACTCGAATGCCACGAATCTCGCGCGTTCCGTGCGCACGGCCGACCTGGTCGTGGGCGCGGTCTACCTGCGTGGCCGGCGAGCGCCGCGGCTCGTCACGCGGGAGATGGTCCGCAGCATGGCCACGGGATCGGTGGTGGTGGACGTGGCCGTCGATCAGGGCGGCTGCATCGAGACCATCCGGCCGACCAGCCACTCGAACCCGACCTACGTAGAGGAGGGCGTGATCCACTACGGCGTCACCAACATGCCGGGAGCCGTGCCGCGAACCGCGACCTTCGCGCTCACGAACGTGACCTTTCCCTTCGTCGAGCGCATGGCGGCCCTCGGAGTGGAGCGGGCGATCCGCGAGGACGCGGCGCTCGAGCTCGGCGTGAACCTGTGGAAGGGGGCCCTTACCTGTGAAGGGGTCGCCGATTCCCTGGGCCTGCCGCTGACTCCGCTCTCGACGCTCCTGGGCTCCTGAAGCGATTCTCGCCGCCCCCGTCGCGCGAGAGCCGCGGCGCAGCGCTCGGCCTCAAGAAGCGGGCTCGCCGAGGAGAGGCCCCACGCTGAGCGTGAGCGTCAGGCGGAAGCGGCAGCCCTGCGCGTCCTCTACCTCGAGAGGCAGACGGACCGTGGCGCCGTCCTCGCATTCGCCGATGCCCACGGAGACCACGCGGAGGGCCGGCAGAGGGGGCGCCGAAATGGGAGGCGCCGGCACGGGCTCCGGCGTGTATGTCCGGGTGCTCTCGGGCGGGGAAGGAAGCGGAGCGAGATCGAGGCGGCCCGTCATCTCTTCGAGGGGCCGAGGCTGGCGCGAGGCGGCGGGCGCTGCTGCCGGCGGCTCGGGCGGCCGCCGCGACCGGATCGGCGCCGGCCACTCCTCCGGCGGCGCCGGGATCGCGGCGAAGATCGGGCTCGGAGGCGGTGCCGGGCTCTCCGGGGCAGGCTTCGCGACCGCGCGCGCGCCTTCCGACGGCTTGCGCAGGCTCCGCACGACGCCCTTCGAGATGGTGGAGAGGACCTGCAGCACGCCCGTGCCCTCCGTGGCGACGGTCTCGAACGAAGGGGCATGCCTCGCCTCGAGCTTGTGCGCCAGCTCCTCCAGGCCGGCCCGGTCGGCGAGGTCGCTGTGGTTGATCTGGATCACGAGCGGCACCGACTCGAGGCTGCGGCCATAGGAGGACAACGCTCGCCGCAGCTCCGCGAAAAGCGCGACGCTCTCGTCGATGCGCTCGCGACGCGCGTCTGCCACGAAGACCACCCCATCGGCCCGATCGAGGAGCTGCTTGCGAGTAGGAGCCTGCTCGGGCGCACCCGGAACGGCCACGATCTCGAGGCGCGTATCCACGCCGCCGACCTCGCCGAGCTTGATCGGCAGCACCTCGTAGCTCACGGTCGGATCGAGGCGCGTCGGGATCTCTTGCAGCTCACCGCGGTGATCGGGTCGGAGCTTGGCGAAGATGCGGCGCAGCGTGGTCGAGACCCCCGCCTGGGCGGCGCCCCAGTAGACGATGCGCGCGTTGACCGCCGCCCCCGCATTTTCCGGCATCAGATCTTCCCTTTCTTGGCCAGCAGCCGCCGCGCGTGCGTCGAAATTGCCGACGGCACATCCCGGCTCTTCACCAGGCCGTGCAGATCCTTCTCGTGCAGATAGTTCAAGAAGCGTATCGCGACAGGCTGCGGGCATTTCGGATTCCCCGCCAATGCCAGCTTCATCTGATAGCTCTTCGTCCAGTCGCGGTTCGCGGAGATGAGCCGTAGCACCTCATCGCTCACGTTGCGCGATTTCGCGAAGCCGAGCACTTCCTGATCCGTGATCTTCGGACTCCGCACCACGGCAGATGCCACGATCTTGTTCGTCTCCCGGATCAGAAGCGCGCGAGCCTCCTTGTTACCGGTCCGCGCGAGCTTGATCTTCTGGAACACAGAGAGGGTCTGGACCAGCGCGTGCAGGTTCCCCGGCGTAGCCTCTTCGGTCTCGTCCCCCTCCTCGATCAAGCCCGCCGCGAACTCCGAGACATCGTCGCCCAGGATGGCTCGGAGTGCAGCCTCCGCCTCGGCGTCGGTGACCGCCGTGCCGGGCAGCGGCGCCTCTTCCGCGCCGTCCTCCAGGATCTCGGCCTGCCCGCGGGCCAGCCCCAAGAAGGAGAGGATTCGGTCGATCACTGCGCGGCCCGTCAGTGGGTTCGTCCCGAGAGCCTCGACGATCTCTGGGCAGCGGAGCATGCGCTGCTGGTTGTTGGAGACGATGTCCACCACGCGCTTGTAGGGGAGAGTCGCGACGAAGGCGACGGTGGCGTCGTCGGCCGCGGCGTTGAGGGCCAGCGTCTCCATCAAGGCGGCGCTGCCCTGGTGTACGCGTGCCAGGTGCGAGAGTACCGCCGGATGCGCCGGGCCCGAGAGCACGGCTGCTGTGATCGACTCGGGCAGCCCCTCGAGGCTCTGCCGTGCCCGTTCCTTGGTCTCGCTGTCCGGATCGTGGAGCAGCGCGAACAGGACGGTCGCGAGCTCGACCGGCGGGAAGGGCAGGGCGCCCCGCGCCGCCATGCGGCGCACCTCGACGGGGCCTTCGCGCCGTACGTAGCGCTCCGCCTCAGCCGAGAGCACGAGCCGGATCTTCGGCTGCGCGTCGCTCATGGGGCCACGCGCGTCAGGAGGCTTCTCCCTGCGCGGGCTTGAACTGCGTCACCAGCTTCTCGCGCTGCGCCGCGGGAACCTCGTCGTAGTGTGAGAACTCCATATGAAAGCTGCCCTTGCCACCCGTCATGCTCGTGAGAATGCTGGCGTACTCGAGCATCTCGGACATCGGCACCTGCGCCTGGATGACTTGCGTCGAGCCCTGCGCCTCGCTGGCCTGGACACGCCCGCGCCGGCTCGAGAGGTCGCCCATGATGTCGCCTACGCGCGTGTCCGGCGCCTGGATCTCGACGTGCATGATGGGCTCGAGAAGGGTGGGCTTCGCCTGCTCGAAGGCCGCCTTGAAGCCGTAGGATCCCGCGAGCTTGAAGGCCATCTCGTTCGAGTCAACAGGATGGTGCTTGCCGCCGAGGCAGCGTACGCGCACGTCCACGACCGGATTGCCCGTGAGCCCGCCATGCTGGAGCGCATCCAGCACGCCCTTCTCGACTGCCGGGATCAGGTTGCGCGGGATCGAGCCGCCCACGACCTCGTCCACGAACTGGAACCCCGAGCCGCGGGGCAGCGGCTCGATGCTGACGTAGGCGACGGCGTACATGCCCTTGCCTCCTGTCTGTTTCTTGAGCTTCCCCTCGACGTTCTCGACCTTGCGCGTGACGGTCTCGCGGTATGGCACCTTCGGCGTCTTGAGCTCGACGTCCACATCGAACATCCGGCGCAGCTTCTGGACCGCCGTTCGAACATGGAGTTCGCCCATGCCCGTCAGCAGGAACTCGCCCGTCGAGGGATCCCGGCCCAGCTGGAGCGTCGGATCCTCTTCGACGAGCCGGCCGAGCGAGGTATGGACCTTGTCCTCGTCCGCCTTGGCCCGGGCCTGGACGGCATAGGAGATCACGCCCCTCGGGATCGTGAGCTCGTGCAGGTGCACGCCTCCCTTCTCGGCCGTGAGCACGTCCCCGGTGTGGACGTCCTTTAGCTTCGCCACGGCGATCACGTCGCCGGGCTCGGCCTCGGGCACCTCTACGTGCTCGCCACCGTGCATCACGAAGAGCTTGCCGATCCGCTCGCGCGAGCCCGTGGTGGCATCGAGCACGGTCATGTCGGGCTTCGCCGTGCCCGAGACGATGCGGAGCACGCAGAGCGTCCCTGCATAGCGATCGATCACGGTCTTGAGCACCACGGCCGCGAACGGGCCGTTGGGGTCGGCCTCCATCGGATGCGCCTTGCCATCGGCAAGATCTTCGGCGGGCCAGGGATCGCGGTCGGCGGGCGAGGGGAGCAGCTCGACGGCAGAACGCAGCAGCAGATTCACGCCCACGAGCGACATTGCCGAGCCACAGAGTACCGGCAGGATCTGATGCTCACGCACGCCCTTGCCGAGGGCACGGCGAATCTCCTCGTCACTGAGCTCACCCTCCTCGAGGTACTTCTCGAGCAGGGCGTCGTCGCACTCGGCCACGGCCTCCACCAGGCGCCCGCGCTCGGTGCTGGCTGCCTCCGCCAGCTCCGGCGGGATCGGACCCTCGTTCGGCCCCAGCTGGGCCTTCATCGCCAGCAGATCCACCACGCCGCGCAGCTCGGCCTCGATGCCGATCGGGAGGCAGAGCAGGACCGGCTTCGCCCCGAGCTTGCGAAGCGATTCGACCGCCGTTCCGAAGTCCGCACGCTCCCGATCGAGGCCGTTCACGAAGGCGATCGACGGCACACCCGCGGCGCCGATTGCGCGCCACATGCGCTCGGTGCCGACCTTGGCGCCGCCTACGGCTGAGACTACGAGCACCGCGCCGTCCAGAGCAGGCACGGTGATCTCGGCATCGGGAAGGAAATTCGGATCGCCTGGCGTGTCCACGAGGGTCAGGTGCTTTCCGTTCCAGTCGAAGGCGTAGACGGAGGACGTGAGCGTGTGATGCCGCTCCTTCTCTTCGGGCAGGTACGACAGATGCGACGTTCCCTGATCGACGCGCCCGAGGGTCTGGATCACGCCGGCGCGGTGCAGCAGGGCCTCGCCGAGCGAGGTCTTGCCGTCGCCGGCATGTCCGATCAGGGCGAAGTTTCGGGTATCACGGACGGGAACATCCTTCATGCCTGCTTCTCCTTTCGGGGTGTCTCCAAGCGCTCTACACGGTTCTTCTCGAAAAGGATCCGGAGCCCTTCGAGCGTGAGGAAGGGCTCGACGCGCTCGATGCTCTCGGTCTCTCTTGCCACCAGGGAGGCGAGCCCGCCGGTCGCGATCACACGTGCCTGCCCGCCGAGCTCGGCCCGGATGCGCGCGACCATGGCGTCCACCATGCCGGCATAGCCGAAGAGCAGGCCTGACTGCAGCGCCCCCGTGGTGGTCTTGCCGATGGCCGAACGGGGCCGCACGAGCTCGACCCGGTGCAGCAGGGCCGTGCGCTGGAAGAGCGCGTCCATGGCGATCTGGATGCCGGGGAAGATGGCTCCCCCCAGGTACTCGCCCTGCTCCGAGACGCAGTCGAAGGTCGTGGCCGTGCCGAAATCGACGGCGATCACCGGGCCTCCGAGGAGTTCGTACGCCGCTACCGAGTTGACGATGCGGTCGGCGCCGACCTCGTGCGGGTTCTCGTAGCGTATGGGCATGCCGGTACGGATGCCGGGACCGACGACGAGTGGGGCGTGCTCGAAGAGCTTCTCGCAGACACGCTCCCAGATCGGAAGCAGCGGCGGCACGACGCTCGAGAGGATGCCGTCGCTGATCTCGGAGACCTTGCGGCCACTCTGCTCGAAGAGCGCCCTCAGTAGAAT